>NZ_BSNL01000025.1 GCF_030159975.1 Sulfitobacter pacificus | reverse complement strand
TCGCTCATCATCACCCATCCCATGTCCACTCATCCTCACATCGTTTTGCGAGGAGAGTGACACTTCTGCTTTGCTCGAGAGTGACGTTATCGCTTTGCGCGTACACAAGTTTTCCTGCATAATGTGAATTATGTAATATTTTTTCATCATTCCTGTGATCAGAAAATCCGATCAAAGGATACAGAAAATGACGATTTGATTTTATACTTCTCTCCCTTCATCCTTTGATACAGGGGAGATGCAAGACATGATCAGGACCACTGTTGATCGTTCAAAGGACGTGCAGATAAACAGTCTAAGCCCCGAAGCGGCGCGGCTGAAATTTCGCACTCAGGGCTATACTGGCCCGACCTCGGGCTATTGCGATGGTGCCTTGCAATGCAATCTGATCGTTTTGCCGGAACCGCTTGCACAACCGTTTGAACGCTATTGTTTATCAAACCCGTTGCCTTGCCCGCTGGTCGCGCATGCGCCATCTGCCCACGGGGGGTTTGAGGCTCTCGGCAAAGGTCTGGATATTCGAACGGACCTGCCGCTTTACAATATTATCAATGGAGATAGCGTTGTTGGGCAGGTGCCTGATTTGCTGTCTCACTGGCAGGCGGACCTGCATGCATTTGCGATTGGATGTTCCTTCACATTTGAACGTGCACTAATCAATGCAGGGATCACGATACGCCATATTGAAGAACAGAAAACCGTTCCAATGTTTCGCACAGATATTGAAACGACGCGCTCTGGTCCCTTTGGCGGGCCAATGGTTGTTAGTATGCGGCCCATTCAGGTGTCTGACGTCAATCGGGTGAAAGAGATCTGTCAGGCTTTCCCACATGCACATGGTGCCCCGATCCATATCGGCGACCCCGGTGAGATTGGTATCTCAGATGTCATGCATCCCGACTGGGGTGATCCGGTTGAAGTAAAGGCCGGCGAAGTGCCGGTATTCTGGGGATGCGGTGTGACCAGCCAGATGGCTGTGTTGCAGGCAAAACCCGAAATCGCCTTTAGCCATGCACCGGGGGCAATGCTGATTACCGATTGGCCGGAAACGCCCCCTTCCGACTATGCTTCCACGTTTTCACCCACCACAAATCCTACACAATTTTAACCAGCAAGGAGTTCCTCATGAAGTTCACTTCCGGACTAGCCGGGCTAGCAATTGCCCTTTCATCCACGGCGGCATATGCCGAAGAAACACTTTCCGTTGTGGGAAGCTGGAGCGGTCTGCCGCTGCACAAGCAATATGAAAACCCATTCTGGACAGAGAAATTCCCGCAAGCCAGCGGCGGCGATTTTACGGTCAACCTGACCACACATGATCAGATGGGAATCAAAGGCGGCGATGTTTTCCGCATGTTGGGCGAAGGTGTCTTTGACGTTGGGATGACTGTTGCCGATTATGCGGTATCAGACACGCCAGCGCTTGAAGGGCTTGATGTTCCGTTGATTGCAACCGATGCGGCGTCTGCCCGCAAGATGGTAGATGCCGCCCGCCCGATGGTGGATGATATCTATGCGGATGTGTTCAACGCAAAAGTTCTGGGCATTGCACCCTACCCGCCGCAGGTTGTGTTTTGCAACGCTGATGTCTCGTCCATTTCGGACCTGAAGGGGCTGAAGATCCGTGCCTCTGGCCGGATGACGGGTAAGCTGCTTGAAGCACTGGGTGCAGAAGCCGTCAGCGTTAGTTTCGGCGAAGTGCCCGGCGCGTTGCAAAAAGGTGTTGTGGATTGTGCCGTCACTGGCGCGGGATCTGGCTATAGCGCTGGCTGGTGGGAGGTTTCCACCCATCTGATGCCCATCCCCCTTGGTGGCTGGGACCCCGTTGTTACTGCGATCAATCTGGACAAGTGGAACTCCCTTTCAGGGGAACAGCAGACGCTGATCCAACAACAGGTGACAGACAATCTTGAAACACCGGCATGGGAAACCGCACAGGAAGCACTGGCAAATGACGTGGCCTGTCTGACTGGCGAAGGCGATTGCCCGGGCGAGAAACGCAGCATGACACTTGTGCCGGTTTCCGATGCGGATGTTGCCACGGCGCGTGAGATCCTGATCACCAAAGTACTGCCCGATTGGGCTGAACGTTCCGGCGGGGACTGGGGCAAACGCTGGAGTGATACAGTGGGTGCCGCAACCGGCGTTTCTCTCAACTAGGTCTGGATCAAACTATGCCATCCCTCATCTCTCGCCTTCATCAGCTGAACGATTGGGTTGCGCTGGCGGCAGGATTTGTCCTGCTGGCCAGTGTCCTGTCGACCCTGTTTGATATCGTTGCCCGTCAATTCCAGATGTCTCTGGGTGGGACAGACGAGCTTTCAGGCTATGCGATGGCCATCGCGACGAGCTGGGGGATGGCATATACCCTGACAAACAAGGCACATGTGCGCATCGATGTGATCCGCGCGCAGACCAGTGACCGCATTCGGCCCTTGTTTGATTGCCTGTCGATCACCGCGCTTGCCGGGACGGCCCTGTTTATCGCCGTAAAAGCCTGGCCGGTTCTGGAAAAATCCATTCGCAACAACTCAACGGCCAATACCACGTTGGAAACACCGCTTTGGATACCACAATCGCTGTGGATCATCGGCTGGGCGTGGTTCGCCTTTACTGCCGTGGTGCTGACGGCCAGCGCATTCTGGTCACTCATGAAACGCGATCTCGATGCCTTTGATGCATCGGTCGGCATGGGGGAAAGCGAATGATCCTCTTTACCTCCACAGGGCTTTTGGCCCTTCTCGCCCTGTCAATTCCGGTAGGTATTGTTCTTTTTCTTCTGGCCTTCGGGATTGACCTGTTCTTTTCACCATTTCCGCTGATGCGTGGCCTTGGACAGATCGTCTGGTCCTCCTCCAACAGCGCGACATTGATTGCTATTCCGTTCTTTGTCCTGCTTGGTGAGATCCTTGTAAGAAGCGGGATTGCGCGACGGACCTATGCAGCGCTTGAGGCTTGGGTGTCCTGGCTGCCCGGTGGTTTGATCCACGCGAATATCGCAACCGCCACGCTGTTTTCGGCGACCTCCGGGTCATCAGTTGCCACGGCCGCAACTGTTGCAAGCGTGGCCATGCCTCAGGCCGAGCGGCTGGGCTATGATCAGCGGTTGTTTTCCGGGGCCATTGCCGCCGGAGGCACGCTTGGGATCATGATCCCACCGTCCATCAATCTGATCGTCTATGGCTTCCTGACTGAAACCTCCATTCCAAAGCTGTTTCTTGCAGGGCTTGTGCCGGGGCTGCTTCTTGCGCTGATGTTTATGGCGGCCACCGCAGGGATATGCAGCATCTGGCCAAAGCTTGGCGGGCCGGGCAGCAAGACGACATGGGCAAGGCGACTAAACGGTCTGTGGGATCTTATCCCGTTGTTTGGCCTGTTTGGTGTGATTGTCGGATCAATCTATGCCGGTCTTGCAACCCCTACCGAAGCGGCGGCCATCGGGGTGGCCATGGCCTTTCTGATCGCAGCATTCCACCGATCGCTGACACTGACGATGATCCTCGACAGCCTAAGAGGCGCGGTGCGCACCTCCTCGATGATCATGCTTGTGGTGATCGGGGCCTATGTGCTGAACTTTGTGCTGACGGCCTCCGGCGTCAGCGCCGCCCTGCAATCCTTCCTGTCAAACCTCGGGTTAAGCGCTTTCTCCACGCTTCTGGTCATCATCCTGATGTATCTGATCCTTGGCTTCTTCATTGAAACCCTGTCCCTCATGGTTGCGACAATCCCGATTGTCGTGCCGATTATCGTTGAACTGGGCTATGATAAACTGTGGTTCGGTATCCTGATGATCATCCTCGTCGAGATGGCTTTGATCACCCCTCCGGTTGGCCTGAATCTATATGTTGTTCAGGCCGTGCGCACCAAGGGACGCTTTATCGACGTCATGGTCGGGGTCATTCCATATGCCTTGGTCATGTTGTTTATGGTCGCCCTGCTGATCGCCTTCCCATCCATTGCACTATTTCTGCCAGAAGGGCTTTGAGCCATGAACTTTGCTTTCAATTTCGGCGATACAAATGTGTCGCTGTCGATCACTGCTGTCATCGTGGCAGGCTGGACCGGGCGCAACCCGGAAGCGGTGCAGCATCACATTGACGAATTGGCAGAGCTTGGCATCGCCCCGCCAAGTCAAGTGCCGCTGTTTTACCGCGTGTCTGACGGGCTTCTCACCCAGAGCGGTGAGATTGAGGTGCTGGGGGAAGCCACCTCCGGTGAGGTGGAACCACTGTTGATCAGATCAAATGGCAAAACCTATTTTGGTCTGGCGTCGGATCATACGGACAGGGATCTGGAGGTGTTTTCGGTTGCGGCCTCAAAACAGGCCTGTGCCAAGCCGATGGCGTCAGAGTTGTGGGATTATGATGCGATCAAGGGTCATCTGGATCAGATCATGCTGTCCTGCTGGATGGAGAGTGATGGCGCTGAAGTGCTGTATCAAGAGGGCACGCTTGCCAATATTCGCCCCCTTGCAGAGCTATGTTCAGCGGCGGAACTGGGTGAAGGATCAGCCATGTTATGCGGCACCCTTGGCGCAATTGGCGGCGTGCGCCCGGCCCGGAAATACCGGATGACAGTGACCGACCCGGTGCTGGGGAAAACCATGAAACTGTCCTATGCAGTGTCGACCCTGCCCATTGTATCCTAGGCTGGCAGATCTGATGCAGGTCAGTCGATGCTATCCAGTCAGAAGAGTCAGCGATAATGTCAGCTGATCGGAAACCGGGGAGCATCCACATGACATTGGATCAATTGACCACCTTTTTATGGGTCGCACGTTTGGGCGGTGTGCGGCGTGCCGCGCTGGAAATGAACCTGTCCCAGCCTGCGGTTTCAGGCCGCATCGCCGCATTGGAAGAGTCGCTGGGCACGCAATTGTTTGATCGTGCGCAACGCGGGGTCAGCCTGACAAAACAGGGTTTAATTCTGCGGGATCACGCCGAAAAAATGGCGGATCTTGTCGAGGATATCAAAGCAACAGTTGTCTCTGATCAAAGCGTGAATGCACTTTTGCGTATTGGCGTTGTTGAAACCATCGTGCAGCTTTGGTTGCCGAATTTCCTGTCGGATCTTTATGAGAAATATCCCAATATCAAGGTCGAAATCACCGTCGATCTGACCGTCAATTTGCGCCAGCAGCTGTTGGAGCGTTCTTTGGACATTGCGATCCTGATGGGGCCGGTTTCCGAATATTCCGTTGATAACATCGACCTTTCGACAATCGAACTCAGCTGGCTGAAAGCCGCCGGTACACCAGAGCCGGATCTGGCGGTCACACCGGTGGTTTCCTACAAACGCAACTCGCGACCATATCGCGAGCTGCGGGCTGAGCTAAGCGCCAGACATGGCAATAAGACGCAGATCTTTACCACCAGTTCGATTTACGCCGGGTTGGAGATGGTGGCCTCTGGCATCTGCGTCGGGACGTTTCCCTGTGAGCTGGCCACAACTTTAATCGAACAGGGACGCATTGTTGAGTTTGATCCCGGTTGGCGACTGTCCCCACTGCGCCTGACCGCATCCTATCTTGGCGAACCGAAAAACAACCTTAACGCCCAAGCCGCAAAGGTCGCCCAATTGTCGGCGGAATCCTATTGGAAGGAACAAAAGTAATGGCTGACACCTCTCTATGGAACCGTGAGACTGTGCAGGACCGCGCCGCAAATGTCTTTGCACGTCTTGATCGGGAAGAAAGCGGAACAAAGCATGTGTTTATCCAGACCTTTGCCACTCAATGTCTAAGTACAGAGACAATGCCACAAGCCGGACCGCTGGCAGGGGCTTTGGTTTCGGTAAAAGACCTGTTTGATGTTAAATCATTTGTGACCCGTGCGGGCACGATCTTCCTGTCAGATGCCCCCCCGGCAGAGAAAGATGCAGAGGCCATTCGCCGTCTTCGGGATGCAGGCGCACTGCTGCTGGGGCATACCAATATGACCGAGCTTGCCTATTCCGGGCTGGGGCTTAATCCGCATTACAACACGCCCTGCAACGCCTTGGACCCGGACCGCATCCCCGGCGGGTCGACCTCTGGCGGTGCGGTCTCTGTTGCCCTTGGTCTGGCGGATATCGCCATTGGCACGGATACCGGCGGTTCCTGCCGTATTCCCGCGGCCTTCAACGGTATTGTCGGGTTCAAACCAACGCAATCAGCCATTTCGCGTCAAGGCTGCAAACCTTTGTCGCAAACCCTGGACAGTGTTGGCGTGATGGCGCAATCGGTGGCGGCCTGTCGCGCCGCATTTGAAGTTATGGCAAAGGATAATGCAGATTTCGACAGGCCGGTTTCCAAGCGTTTTATTGTTCCCACCAATTTTGGCACGCATGATCTTGAGCCGGTAATCGCCAATGCTTTTGAGGCTGCCATTGCTCGCCTGACAGCTGCGGGCCACTCGGTGTCTTATGCACCGTTAAATGTTCTGGATTTGATGGCAGAGTTTCCCGCATGGCATGTCACCTCGGTCGAATGTCGGGCGAACTATGCAGAGGCTTTCGCACAATCGCCCGAGACATTTGACCCACGTGTTTTGTCGCGCATGCACCGCGCAGAAGAACGCGGCGCCGTCGCCTATAGGGAAAGCCTGAACTTACGGGCCGCATTGATACCGCAATTTGAAACCGAATTAGCGGATGCCACACTTCTGATGCCAACTGTTCCCATACAGGCCCCGCGGTTCAGCGAGGTCGATGAAGACGCATCTTTCAACAGTAAAAACCTGCAGGCCCTGCGCAATCCTTCCGTGGCAAATGTGATGGACGGCTGCTCGGTGTCGGTGCCCTTCTGGCACGAGGATACCTGTATCGGCGTGATGCTGACCGCCCCTGCAAAGCGGGATCTTGGCCTTTTGGCGCTCGCTGAAAGCCTTGAGCGGGTGTTCGCATAAGGCTTAACCGCCGCGCCGCTCCGCAAGATTGAAGCAAACGGAAGAATTGTGTTTAGCATGAGGGATGTTCATAGATAAGATATGGACATCACCCTGATCAGAACCTTTGTCGAAGTTGCCAATACCGGTTCTTTTGTGGCCGCTTCGGATCGGTTGTTTGTCACCCAATCTGCGGTCAGCCTGCGGGTGCAGCGACTTGAGGACAGCCTTGGGCATCCCTTGTTTTTCAGATCCAAAGCCGGGGCATTGCTGACCCCTGCGGGCAAGGAATTTGAATTTTACGCCCTCAGTCTGTTGAAAATCTGGGAAGAGGCACGCCAGCAGATCGCCATTCCCGAAGGCTTTTCCCGATCCCTGACCATTGGCGGGCAATATTCACTTTGGCCGCGCCTCGGTTTCAAATGGATTGATGTTTTGCGCCGGGACATCCCCGACCTCAGTATCCGCACCGAACTGGGCATGCCGGATCGCATCACTCGGTTTCTGGTCGAAGGGGTGGTACAGGCGGCCCTGCTTTACACGCCGCAACTGCGCCCCGGTCTGGTTGTGGAAAAAGCTCTGGAGGATGAATTGGTTCTGGTGGCCTCTTATGAGGGTGCCTCTGCGGCGCAAAGTGACGGCTATGTCTTTGTTGACTGGGGGCCAGAGTTTGTGCACGCCCATGCCGCCGCCCTGCCCCATCTGACGCATTCCGGCCTGACGATGCGGCTTGGGGCGCTTGCCGCCGACTTTATCACCAATCGCCGGGCCTCGGCCTATCTACCTGCACGTGCGGTAAAGCGGCGGGTAGACGCTGGTTTATTGCATATTGTGACAGATGCGCCACGGTTTCCCTACCCTGCATATGCCGTCTGGCGCGATGACCTTGATGGCGATCTTGGCATCGCTGCACGCGCTGCATTGTCTGAAGTTATCCAAGATGCTGAAGATGAACAAAAAACGGTTGTCGCTCTGTTAGAGGATATGTGTGAATTCGAACCTGATCAGAATGGCGCGATTACAAACGAGTAATACTTGTTATATCTTCAATTTATTCGAATTTCACTCATGGTAACTGCTGATTTATATCCAATCCCAGCAGAGATGCTCCCGATCTAGGGCGAAAACGCCGGATGACGGGTCACCTTGTTGGGAAAGGAATGACCCATGAACACTCTTTTGAAATTGGCCACCGTATCTGCCTTGGCCTTGGCTGTCGCAGCACCCTCCTTTGCGCAGAATCAAATCACTGGCATTGAAGCACTGAACGACGACATCGACGACATCACACGGGATGTGAACAAAGATCTGAACCGCGGTGAAGACGCAGAGCGTTTTGGCCCGAACGGTGTGGCACAAGGCTGGCGCGGCTCTTTCGCACTGTCCGCCTCAGGCACATCAGGCAACACTGACAATGGTGAATTGTCAGCCGCTGGCCGTTTGACCTATGGCGTTGGCGACTGGAACCACCTGATTGGGTTCGCAGCAGAGTATGGCGAAGCAAATGGCGCGCGCAGCGAAGAAAAATTCTTCGCAACCTATGAAGGCAGCCGTTACTTCTCGGATACTTTCTATGCCTTTGGCCTTGCCCGCGTGCAATACGATGGTTTCCTCACCGATACAAACGGTGTTGAAATCGACGGTGAAGAGACAGACGCCTTCCTGGGCTTTGGTCCCGGCTACCGTGTGATCAACAAGGACAACCACACCTGGCGTGTTCAGGGCGGCCCCGGCGTGCGTTATTTTGAAGACGTGACCGGTAACTCTGAAACCGAAGTCGGCTTTATCGTTTCTTCACGCTACTACTATGCCTTCAACGACACAGTGTCTTTCACCAATGACACCGATATCCTCGGTTCCGACGTGAACACCATTCTGTCCAACGATGCTGGTATCAACTTTAAGATGTCCGACAATCTGTCCACACGGGTCAGCTACCGCACAGACTATAATACCGACCCTGCGGCGGGCCTGAAATCCACAGACAACACCATTGGTGTGTCTCTGGTTCTGGGGTTCTGATAAACGGAACGATCCGCGGCGGTTTGATTACCTCGTACCGTCAATGATCTGACTGACAAGAGGATGGGGCAACCCATCCTCTTTTTGCGTTGAGGGGTAGGGTTATGTCCGGCCTTGCGCACAAACCTCGCTTAACAGGTTGGAAAACGCACGGGTTGCAACGGAAGGGACTTCTTCGGTGCGGCTCATAATGCCTACAGCGCCGAGTGTCGGTGCCATATCCACCCTCAGGGGCACCAACCGGCCCTGCGCGATATCCTCGGCGACGACCCCTTTGCTGATGACCCAGACGGTGTGGGGATCCGACGTCACAACAGCACGTCCGAAAGCAGGTGATGCAGTTTCAATGCGATTGTCAAAAAGCGGAACGCTGCGGGCGATCAACATCCGGGCAACCAAAGGGCGGATGGCTGACTCCTTGGGGGGATAAAGCACGCGAAAGGCGGCAAGATTGTGAAAATCGGTGATGCCCAAGGCCGGACTTTCGGGGTTGGCGACAATCACAACTTCTTCTGCGTATAGCTGCCGGAAGCTCAGACCAATCATGGCATCGGGGCTGCCCAGCCGTCCAACCACCATATCGAGCCCCCCTTGGCGCAGCCGCGCCGTCAGATCACTGTGCGGCCCTTCGTGAATCTCGACGCGGGTATCGGGGCTTTGCTCTGCGAAAATCATCGCTGCCTTGGGCAACAGGGACGTGGCCACGCTGGGCAAGGCGCCCACTTTCAACTGGCCCGCCACACTGCTGGTCGCCCTTATACTGCGCAAACCGTTTCTAAGAGCGGCGGTGCTTTGCTCTGCAAATTGCAGGAAAACCTCACCCTCCGGCGTCAGGGATACACCCGCACGGCTGCGGGTCATCACAACCACGCCCAGTATCTCTTCCAGCTCTCTAAGCGTCTTAGAAATCGCCGGTTGCGTCAGGTTCAACTGATTGGCCGCGACCTTGAAGCTATTGGCCCGCACAATCGCGCTGAACGCATCCAGATGCCGAAATTTGATACGTCTGTCCATATAGATGCCTATTTGGATATCTAAGTTACCCGTTTTATCATTTTCAATACCCATAAAACTATGGGACATTCAATTCAACAGCCGCAGGAGAATGGCATGAAAACGCAGGTCGCAATTATTGGTGGCGGGCCCTCCGGTCTGTTGTTGTCCCAACTGCTGCACACACGCGGGATCAGTTCCGTGGTGTTGGAACGCAAGACCAAGCAATATGTGCTTAGCCGCATCCGCGCTGGCGTTCTGGAACAGGGGCTGGTTGGCCTGATGGAAGAGGCCGGCTGCGCGGCACGTCTGCATGCCGAAGGTATCGAACATGACGGTACGCTTATTTCCTATGGCGACGAAATGTTTCGCGTTGATTTCATTGAACACACAGGCAAACCGGTGATGGTCTATGGCCAAACCGAAGTGACCCGCGATCTATATGACGCCCGTGAAAAGGTCGGTGGTCAGATCGAATTCAATGTCGAAGACGTGGTGATCCAGGGTGCCGACACGGAGGCACCGAAGGTGCGTTATACTGTGGACGGACAGGCCCGTGAAATAGACTGCGACTTTGTTGCAGGATGTGACGGGTTTCATGGCGTCAGCCGCCAGGCAATCCCCCTTGAGGTACGCCGCGAATATGAAAAGGTCTATCCGTTTGGCTGGCTTGGCATCCTGTCTGACACACCCCCGGTCAACAATGAGCTGATCTATGCCAACTCGCCGCGCGGCTTTGCCCTGTGTTCAATGCGCAATGAAAAGCTAAGCCGCTATTACATTCAGTGTTCGTCTTCAGATCGGCCTGAAGACTGGACAGATGCCGCATTCTGGCAGGAGCTGAAACGCCGCATCCCCGACGAACAGGCGAATAAATTGGTCACCGGCCCCAGCATCGAGAAATCCATCGCGCCGCTGCGGTCCTTTGTGACCGAACCCATGCGCTGGGGCAGGCTGTTCCTTTGCGGTGATGCTGCGCATATTGTTCCACCAACAGGGGCGAAGGGGCTGAACACTGCCGCATCGGATGTGCACTACCTTTATAATGGGTTACGTGATTTTTACGAAAACAACAGCACCAATGGCATCGACAGCTATTCTGAAAAGGCACTGGCCCGCGTCTGGAAAGCAGAAAGGTTCAGCTGGTGGTTCTCTTCTCTGATGCACAGCTACCCGGATCAAACACCATTCGACCTGAAAATGCAGGTTGCAGAAATAGAATTCCTGCGCACCAATAAGGCTGCGCAACAGGCAATGGCGGAAAACTATGTCGGGCTGCCCTATTGAGGGCCAACTGAACAACGCCTCCAGATCGGTTTACAAGGGAGATCGACAATGTCCGATCGTTTCGAAAAAGGCATGACCACCCGGCGCAGGGTTCTGGGGGATGCCCATGTAAACCGTGCAGAGGCCAGTCGCACAACGTTTGACACCCCATTCCAAGACATGATTACCGAAGGGGCCTGGGGCACATTGTGGTCAAATGACAGCATCAGTGACCGCGAGCGTTCGATGTTGACCCTGTCCTTGCTAGCTGCAACCGGCAACTTTGAGGAGATCCCGATGCACATCCGCGCCACGGCCAATACAGGTGCCAGCCCGCAGGATGTGATGCAGGCGTTTATGCATGTGGCGGTCTATGCGGGTGTGCCGAAAGCCAACCATGCGATTAAACTGGCCAAACAGACCTTTGCCGAGATGGGAGTCCCTTTATGAGCAGTGCCGACATGCCCGCCAAAACCGGCGGCTATATCCCACGCGACCGCAACTGGCAGCCCGAGGCGCTGACCCCGCCTTATAAAACCAGCATCAAACGCAGCCCGCAGGCCGCGCTTTTGTCCTTCCCCAGCACGCTTAGCGAAGAAACCGCGCCAATGTTTGGCCATCACATGCTGGGCGCACTGGACAGCGATCTGATCCACAACTACGCGCAGGATGGTGCAAGCGCAATTGGCCCGCGCATCATCGTGCATGGGCGAGTCTTGGATGAAAACGGTCGCGGTGTGCCCGGTGCCTTGCTGGAGGTCTGGCAGGCCAATGCAGGCGGGCGGTATCGTCACAAGAAAGAAAGCTATCTGGCACCGCTGGACCCCAACTTTGGCGGCTGTGGACGCACCATCACCGGGGCGGATGGCAGTTACGAATTTCGCAGTATCCAACCCGGCCCCTACCCTTGGCCCAACGGCATGAACGATTGGCGCCCTGCCCATATCCATTTCTCGATCTTCGGGCATGGTTTTGCCCAGCGTCTGATCACCCAGATGTATTTCGAAGGGGATCCGCATATCAAACTGTGCCCCATCGTCGGAATCCTTAAAACGCAAGCGGCGATTGACGCGTTGACCGCACCCTTGGACATGAACCGCACTGTCCCGATGGACAGCCGTGCGTTCAAATTCGACATCGTGCTGCGCGGCCGGCGGCAAACCTATTTCGAGAACCGCAAGGAGGGGCTGTGATCATGGTACAACCTTTGAACCATCTGCGCGAAAGCCCCAGCCAGACGGCGGGGCCCTATGTGCATATCGGCTGCACACCCAACTTTACCGGCATTGAGATTTACGGTGGTGACCTTGGCACCTCGATGAAGACCGGCCCGGTACAGGGCAGCGAGATCACCATCAAGGGCATTGTCTATGATGGCACCGGCACACCGTTGCGCGATGCGATGATCGAAATCTGGCAACCCGATGCGGCGGGCCTGTTTGCCTCCGCCAATGAAACACGCGGTACAGCTGATCCTAATTTCACCGGCTGGGGCCGTTCACCGGGGGATATGGAGACTGGCGAATTCACCTTTGAGACCGTCAAACCGGGTGCGGTGCCCTTTCCCGATGGGCGCATGCAGGCACCCCATATCACCGCATGGATTGTGGCCCGCGGGATCAACATCGGCCTGCACACCCGGATCTATTTCGAAGACGAGGCCGCCGCGAATGCCGTGGATCCGATCCTGACACGGATCGAACATCAAAACCGTGTGCCAACCCTGCTTGCCAAACAACAGGCAAATGGCAGTTACCGGTTCGACATCCATTTGCAAGGGCCGGATGAAACCATCTTTTTTGATATCTGAGAACGCCATGACCAACCCCTGTATCATCTGTGTCGCCATCACCGGATCTGTGCCGACACAGGCCGACAATCCCGCTGTGCCGGTCACCATCGCCGAACAGATTGAAAGCACCCAACAGGCTTTTGAAGCCGGGGCCAGCATCGCCCATTGCCATGTGCGTGATGATGCGGGCAAGCCGACCTCTGACCCCGAACGTTTTGCGGCATTGAAAGAAGGTTTGGAAAAACACTGCCCCGGCATGATTGTGCAATTCTCGTCCGGCGGGCGGTCCGGTGCCGGGCGTGAACGTGGTGGCATGTTGCCACTTGCACCCGACATGGCCTCCCTGACGGTGGGGTCAAACAACTTTCCCACACGGGTCTATGAAAACAGCCCCGATCTGGTCGATTGGCTGGCCGCTGAGATGATCACCTATAAGGTGAAGCCCGAGATTGAAGCCTTTGATCTTGGGCATATTGTACATGCTGCAAGAATGGCCGCGGATGGGCGGCTCAAGGGGCCGCTTTACGTGCAATTTGTCATGGGGGTGAAAAACGCGATGCCGGCGGATGAGCCGATCTTTGATTTCTATATTGAAACGCTGAAACGGCTTGCGCCTGATGCGCAATGGTGTGCCGCAGGCATTGGACCGGCCCAGCTGACCATCAATGAATGGTCTATTGCCAAAGGTGGTCACACCCGTACCGGCCTAGAAGATAACATACGATTGGATCGCGAACGCCTTGCCCCGTCGAACGCGGCGCTGGTGCAGCGTGCGGTCGATCTGTGCGAGAAATACGAGCGCCCCGTCGCCACATGGCAACAGGCCCGCGCAATCCTTGGGCTGGAGACCTAACCGCCTTCGCCAGCTCTAGGCCGCGGCCAGCCCAACATCCAGCGCCGAAAGGATCACATCCGCATCCGCCTGCGTCAGTACCAGCGGCGGTGACAGGATGATGTTCGGCCCCGATACCCGCACCATGGCTCCGTTCTGATAGGCCACGTCCTGAACCACCCCTGCCCGTGCGCCATCTATCGGCTTTTTCGTGGCACGGTCGCTGACCAGTTCAATCGCTGTCATCAACCCGTGGCCGCCACGCACGTCACCAATGATCTCGTGTTTTTCCATCAGCGCCTTGCAGCCTTCATAGATCTGCGTGCCCCGCGCGGCGGCGTTTTCGACAACATTCAGCCGTTTGGTTTCTGCCAGACAGGCCAATGCAGCAGCCGCCCCGACCGGATGGCCGGAATAGGTATAGCCGTGCCCGATTTTGGCTGCCGGATTGCCTTCGAAGGCGTCAATCATCCGATCCCCCAGCATCACAGCACCGAAAGGAAAAAACCCGTTTGTGATCGCCTTGGCTGTCGCCATCATATCCGGCTTGATGCCCCACAGGCGGGCCCCGGTCCATGCACCGGTGCGCCCATAGGCGGTGATCACCTCATCTGTGATCAACAAGATACCGTGGCGGTTGCAAATCTCCTGAACCATTGGCGCGAAACTGGGGTGTGGTACAATCACCCCGCCTGCCCCGAGGATAGGTTCAATGACCATGGCCGCGATGGTATGGGCCCCCTGAAATGCGATCTCGTCTTCCAGCGCATTTGCACAAAGCTGCGCCAGCTTGGCAGGGTCGGTTTCATTGAAGGGATTGCGATAGGTATAGGGGGCCGGAATGTGAAAACAGCCGGGCATCAAGGGTTCATATGCCGCCCTGAAATTGGCATTTCCGTTGACGCTTGCCGCGCCCATATGGGTGCCGTGATAACCTTTCTTAAGGCTTAGAAACTTGGTGCGCCCCGGCTCTGCGCGCAGCTTGTGATACTGACGGGCCAGCCGCAAAGCGGTTTCGATGGAATCCGACCCCCCAGAGGTGAAAAACGCACGGCTTAACCCGTCGGGGGCAAAAAACTGTGCCAGCTCATAAGATAGTTCAATCGCCGCATCATTGCTGGTGCCGCGAAAGGTCGAATAATACGGCAGGGTTTGCAGCTGGCTGGAAATGGCATCTTTCACCGGCTGGCAGGAGTAACCAAGATTGACGTTCCACAAGCCGCCCACAGCATCAACAGTATCATGACCATCAATATCACGGATCCGCACCCCTTCAGAGGATACGATGATTTTGGGCGGTTCTGTCATACTGTCTTCGGGCGAAGTCATGGGATGCCAGAAATGGCGTGCGTTGTTCTCTTTCAGAAAATTGGAATCTTTCATGATGTAAGGGCCTTTTTGCTGTCAGAGGTTAATGTTGCATCCCAAAGCGCCTGAACCTTCGACGGCACCCGTCCGCCCCAATTATGGGTGATGTCCTGACTGGCTTTGACAAGCTGATGTTTGGTTTCCTGTATACGGGCAGGCGTGATCCGGCTTGAGACACTGGCCACCGCAACGCTGCCCGCCACTTGGCCTGTGTGGTCAAAGACCGGCACGGCAAGCCCGTGAATATCCGCCTCAAGCCCGCGATCCGAGATGGCAAACCCCTGTGTGGCGGCGGCATCCACCAGCACTTGCAGCTGCTCCTCTGTGGCGGCGGTATGAGAGGTGAACGCCGCCAACCCCGCTGTTGCGACGGGCATCAACTCTGGCGGGCCAAAGGCCAAAACGCACAGTCCCGATGCCGTGGCATGCAGCGGCAGGGTCTGCAGGTCGATCACCGCACGTGTGCTGTGCAAATTCGATTCACAAAAGGCCAGGGCATGCAGCGTGTAACCGGACAGCACGGAAACATGTGCGGTTTCACCAATGGCATCCGCAAGTGTTTGCAGAGGGGCAAGGGCACCGCTGCGCCGTGGCACGGTAGCTTCACGCAGATCCGCCAGATGCAAGACGGCAGGGCCAATCCGATAGGATTTGGTGCGCGGGTTCTGTTCCACAAACCCCAGATCCTGCAGCGCCGTGAGATGACGATAGGTCGTGGCCTTGTCACGTTTAGCCGCACGGCACAGATCCGACAGACCGATTTCGGGACAATCCACGGAAAAGTGGTTCAGCAATGCGAGGGCTTTGGCAACGACAGACATATCCGCTTTCTTGAAAAGGTTCTGCTTCTCAGAAGCTTGACGATTAGCGCGGCCAACGCAATCAATTTTTCAATACATCGGTTTATTAATTGAACCGATGAGATGTGAAAGGGGAGTTCTCTATCCAGAAAAAGGCACTGCACGTAGTCCTTAGACAGTGCCTTTTCCTGCGTTTGCTGTCGGGGTAGCAATCTGGGTGGTGTAAAACCCGCCCTCAATACAGCCCGTTGATCTCCAGCGGCAGCCGTTCGACCTTGCGTTCTTTCAACAGGCTGCGTGGCGGTTCCGCGGCATCGGCCTCGCGGATCCGTTTGAACTGGCGTTGTGCCACTGCTGTCGCCTTGTGCTGGCTGTCGATGACCGTGGGGCGCATAAAGACAAACAGGGTGCGCCGGGTCTGGCTTTTGCTGCGCGAGCGGAATAACCCGCCGATGATTGGCGTATCGCCTAGCCCCGGAACCTTGCCATTGACCGCGCTGCTGTCGTCGGTGATCAACCCGCCCAGCACAATGGTGCCACCGTCCTGTGCTTGCACCGTGGTTTCGATTACCCGCCGATTTGTCACCAGATCGGCCGCTCCTTCGACATTTGCATCCACAAGGCTTGAGACCTCCTGCGAAATGTCCAGCCGCACAACCCCGTTCGAGGTCACACGCGGCAGCACCTGCATGGTGATACCGACATCGCGCCGCTCGATGGTGGTGAAGGGCGTGGCCGTATTGCCATCCGTCGCAAAAGATCCGGTGCGGAACGGGACGTTCTGACCCACCACAATGGTCGCCGGTTTATTGTCCGTGGTGGTGATTGATGGTGTTGACAGCAGATTGGCCTGTGTTGATTGCGACAGCGCCTGCACCAGAATGCCAAAGTTATCGACTGCACCGCCCAATGTCAGACCACTGGCCAGACCCGATGCCTGACTAACGCCTAGGGCGCTCAGGACATTGCCAAGCGAGGCGCCACCGTTACCAAAGGACGTCGCCGCAATACCGCCGCGAGGAATATTCTCGCCAAGGCCAAGTTGCACACCAAGCCGTTCGGCAACCTCACCGGAGACTTCGACAATGGCGGCCTCAATCATCACTTGCGCAGGCCGCTGGTCCAGCGCTGCAATCAGACTGGTGGCTTCCTGAATTTGGGTCGCCGTGCCACGGATAACAATGGAATTTGTTTCAGTCGAGGCCTGCACGGAGACCTCTGGCGCCGGGCCAGATGGCAAGGGCACCTGATCACCCTCCACCGCCTGCGCCACCGGATTGGCAATATCCGCGCCCCCTTGCAGGGTGTTTGCAACAATGGCGGCGACAACCTCGGCATCGCCGTATTTCAATGCATAAAGATGTGTGCGTTTTTGCACTCTTGGATTGCTGCGTGGGGCGACGTCAAGGTCACGGGCAAGCTGCCTGATCTGGCTGATGTCCCTCTCCGTGCCACGTACCAGCAGCAGATTGGAAGCCGTATCAACAGAGATTTTTGCCCCCGTCCCAGAAGATCCAAGCACCTCGGTCATGGCTTGCGCCACGGTCTCTGCCTCGGCAAAAGCAAATCGGATCACCTCGGTGCGCTGTTCCTCGGGTGTGTCAAATGTGCGGGCGATGGCAACAATGCGGTCCACATTGGCCTGCGTGTCAGTAATGATAATGGCGTTCGGATCTGTCAGCGCCTCGATATATCCGTTCTGGGCCACCAGCGGGCGCAGCACCCGCACCGCCTCGGCAGAAGGCAGCCGCGCGAGCGGCACCAGTTTAGTGACCACATCCTGATCTCCTGCCGGACTACCGGCACCGGCAGCACCTCCTTTGGCAACGGATTGGGTTTCGGGGACAATCTCCCAGATCACCCCGGCCTCAACCGCCACAAAACCGCGCACCCGCAGCATGGATTGAAACAAGGACCAGACGCCTGCCTGCGTTAGGGGTTTGGCAGAGATCACCGTCACATCCCCCGCAAGACCAGGGTTGATCACCAATGTGCGTTCAGTGATTTCAGACACTTGTTCGGCCAGCACGGAAATTTCAGCATTGCGCAGGTTGATCACGAAATCAGCCTTGGCATTGTCCAATTGCGCCCAAAGCGCAGAAGGCAACAAGAATACCAGAAGTACAAGATGGGCGGTCAATCTGCGCATGCTGCTCCTCCCCATCCTCATTATCTCAGCGGAAAGGTCAGCAATAATGCCTGACCGTCCCTCACCACTTCCAGCCGTGCGATGCCGGATGCTGCTACATCGTCATATAGCAGGCGATCACTGTCGAGATCCCCAACAGCCTGTCCGTTCAACCGCGTTACCACATCACCGGGCCTTAGCCCAGCCAAAGTGACCCCGATGTTGGGGTCTGCCTTGATCCGATACCCGTTGTCCACAAGTTCAACACCCACGCTGTCCATCGCCGCCTGCGGGTTCTGGGTGATCCGGCCACGCCACAGGTTAATGTATTCCTCTGTGGTCTCTGGCGGCGGTGCCTCGCGCAGGTCAATCGAGCCATGACCGGGCACAAGGGCTGCGGCCAGTCTGGCAAATGGATCGTTCGGATCGCCCACCTCTGGCTCCGCTGTCTGTGAAGGGGCGGCGCTGTCACCAGTCACCATACCGTCAAATCCAACAATCAACAACGCGCCACCGTCTTTTAACGTGATTGTATCTGCGTTGATCGCAACCAATTCGGCAGATTGAACCATCTCACCAATGCGAAAGACCGAGGTGCTTCCTGCGGCCAGCACAAATGCCCGCGATTGTTCTGGATCAGGGTCAACAAGCACACCACGCAACGCAAGGTCCAACCGCTGCTGCGCGTTTGCGGGGGCTACGGTCTGCGCCACTGCAACAGCTTGGCCAAATGGGGCCAGCGCAAGGATCGCATTGATGTCACGTGGCGCTTCTATCGATTGATCGACGGGCGGCGCACTTACCTCCATGGGCAAGACATCCGTATGCCCGGAAAGATGCCAGCCAAGCCGGGTCGCCGCAAACACTAGTGACGCCAGCAACGCCAGAGCGACAAAGAAACTGACCAGCCATAGGTGCCTTGCTGTCATTGCACGCCTCCCTTCAGGGTAAGATAGCCGGTCAGGGTGACCAATGATGCATCCGCCCCCTCCGCTGCATCCGCAACCCGCACTGTCACCGCATGTAATCCCGAACCGGGCAAGGCGCGGGCGTCTTGCCGCACGGTCCAATCCACCCCAAGCGCGTTGTGCCAGCGGCCCTCCATCGCCAGCCCCAGTGATGTTGCCGCAATGGCATTCTCTGCCACCCATCGTGCCACAACCCGGTCTGACAAGCCCCGCGTGCCCGCCGCATGACGCTCAACGCCAGTCAACAATGTCATCGCTCCTACAGCAAGCACCGTCAGGGCCACGAGAGTCTCGATCAAGGTAAAACCGGCATCTGGCACGCGTTGCTCTGTCATGAGCCCCCCTGCCCCGTTTGGGCGGCAAAGCCATCAAAGGTGATCAACTGTTGAATACCCCCCGCCACAAGCCGCAGTTGCGCGACCCCTTCGGCGGACGGCACTAAATCAGGTGTGATCCGTAGATTGCCCCGACGGTCACCGCCAGTTTGCGACAGGAGCGCCCCGCCAGCCAATTGATGTTCCTCATTCAGCGGCGCGGCAGTGGCGACTGTCCATGCCTGCCCCTGCCATTGCAAAAACCGATAGCCCGCCACGGTCCAGTCCAGCCGATAATGCTGACCACTGATCAGGCTGCGTTCTGCCGCAAGGTTTATCCGTGCGCTCAGCAAGTTCGCTTCCTGCTCAATCGTGCGCGCAGCACGGGCCGACGGCAGGGCATAGGTCACCACCCCGGCACTGACGCCAATCAGGACGAGCACGATCAGCACCTCAATCAAGGTTACACCGCTGTCTTTTAACCGGGCACTACCCATTGGCCGCTTGTGCCGCACCAAAGGCAATATCGGCATTAGCCCCCTCGCCGCCCGGTTGCCCGTCAGCGCCAAGGGTGATCAGATCAAACCGGCCAGCTTCGCCGGGAAACCGATACACATATGGCACACCCCAAGGATCCTGCGGCATCACACTCAGATAGCCGTCAGAGGCCCAGCTGACAGGTTCCGGTGGCACGGTGGGACGTTCGACCAAGGCTGAAAGCCCTTGTGCGGTGGTGGGATAGCTGCGGTTGTCCAGCCGGTAGATTTCAAGCGCCCCGGCGATAGAGCGCAAATCACTTTGCGCCACGGTCACCCGCGCCTCATCCGGTCGCCCGATCACATTCGGCACAACCATGGCCGCGACCACCGCAATGATAACCAGCACAACCATCATCTCGATCAAGGTCACACCTGCCTGCGGGTCCCGCTTCTTTTTGGGTTTGCTGATGCCAAATTTATGCAACATCGTGAAACTCTTCCCCTGTCTGATCCGTTTTATAGGTAGTGTCACCGTCATCAGATAAGGAAAGCCGCCAAGAATCCCCGCTTTGGACCCTAGCATAGAAACCCACTGTGAAAAGAAATAAAACACAGTTAAATCAAAATGATACCGGTCTTTTCGAAGATTTAGACGGGGCCAAGAAACTTGACCAACCGCCGGCGGTTCCGCTCCATACTCCGCCCGTATCTCGGCCCCTGACACAGCTGGTCGCACCAGATCAAAAACAGCTGATCGAGATTATTCCGGCCGAGCTGGTCGCCCTGCATGCGCTTGATTTGCCGGTGCGCTCCGCCCGCCAGCGCCTTGCCGCCCTGCCGTTTGCGCTGGAAGAAACTGCTGGGTGCCCGATTGAACAGACTCATTTCGCCCTTTGCGGTAGAACGCCGGAGGCGCGGCATCTGGCGGCAACATTGGATGCTGACGATTTTGCCAGACGTATCAGTGCCACGCCTGACCGTGCCCTTGTAGCGGAACAAATGCTGATTGCACCGGGCCAGCCAAATGAAGCGGGGCAGCACAGCTGGCGGGCATTCCGGGAGTGGGACAGAACCCTGGTACGGGTGTCTGATGGCACCGGTTTTGCAGCCCGCAGCGACATGTTGGTCACGCTTTGGCACCGCGCCAAAATGCCAGAGGTCGAAAGCTTTGGGGCGTCTTTGCCCGAGGGGATGCGCTGGGTAGACAGATCGCAAGACGGGCTGACCCCGGTCGCTGATCTTGCTGTCTTTGACCTTCGGCAAGGGGTTCATCAACCTTCCCGCGGGCTGCTGCGGCCGCTGAAGCTGCTGGCCGCCAGCATTGCATTTGCCGCAATTGGGCATCTGGCCATTGCAGCCGCTGATGCGCGCGCACAAAGCGCCATTGCGGATGATCTGAAAAGTCAGGCGTCTGCCAGCCTTGCCGCCCGTCTGCCAAATGCCTCCGTGGAAGCGGACCCTTCATTGACCTTACGCCAGCTCACCGCCCTGAACCAACCCCGGCACGGATCCGCGTTTTTACCGCTGATGGATCGCGTGTCGCAGGCGTTGCTGGCGCAGGAAGGCACAGTCCAGTTCCGCCAATTGGCATGGGCCGACGATATATTGCGCCTGACAGTCGAAGCCCCCGGACTCGACTCCCTGCAACAGGCTGAGGCCAGTCTCAAAGCGGCGGGGCTGCGGGTCAGCAGCGGCTCTGCAACTGCGGATGCGGGTGCTGCGCGGGCTGAATTGACGGTGCGCCCGTGAAGGCCTTTGCCCAACTCACCCTGCGGGAACAGATCCTGCTTGCAGGCGGTGCCACGCTGCTGCTGGTGCTTGGGGCGTGGCTCTACGTCTGGCAGCCGATCACGATGGACCGCGCCCTGCAAAACAGCCGTATCGCGCGGTATCTGAGCCTGATCGAGATTGCCCGCAGGGCCGACACTGGCACCCCGCCCCCCGTTGCCCTTCAGGCCGACGCCACACCGCTTGCCCCTCGCATTACCCAAAGCGCCGAAGCCGCCGGTATTCCGCTGGCCCGTCTGGATCCCGAAGGCGCGCAGCTGCGGGTGACTGTTGCGAAAGTCGGCTATGCCGAGGCCAGCGCATGGATCGCGTCATTGGAAGCACGGGATGGTGTGCGGGTCTTGGCAATAGAAATGTCACGCCTGACGGAACCGGGCCAGATCACACTGCGCATGACACTGGAGGACGCAAGATGACGGGGGCCGCACTGGGTTATAGTTTCGCCAAAGCGCAGGGTGTGCTGCTGAGCAGTGCGGAGACGCCGGACGCCGCACCCATTTGCCGCCATCTACCGGATGCCGCCTTGCCTGCTTTGATAGAGGCGCAACGCATCGCCGGTCAGCTGATCCGTTTTGAAACGATTGAGGCGGCAGATTTTGACAAGGCGCTTTCAGCAACCTACCGCGACAGCGCATCAGAAGCGGCCAACATGGCCGAAGACGGCAGTGATGATCTAAGCGCCTTGGCCGAAACAGCGGCCAGTGTGGATGATCTGCTGGATCAGAAGGACGACGCCCCCGTGGTCCGGCTGATCAACGCCTTGCTGCTGGAAGCGGTCAAGGATGGCGCATCAGATATCCATATCGAGGTTGAGGAAAAGCGGCTGGTGGTCCGGTTTCGGGTCGACGGTGTGTTGCGCGAAGTGCTTGAACCCCGCCGCGCATTGGCACCGCAATTGTCCAGCCGGCTGAAGGTAATGGGCAAGCTGGATATTGCCGAAAAACGCCTGCCGCAAGACGGGCGTGTCAGCTTGCGGGTGGGCAGCTACGAGTTGGATGTGCGGATCTCTACCTTGCCATCGCAATTTGGCGAACGGGTGGTGCTACGCCTGCTGGATCGCGGACAAACGCAACTGGGCATCGCCCATCTGGGCATGAGCGAACGTGACAGCGCCGTCTTTAACCAGATCATCACGGCCCCGGAAGGTCTGGTTCTGGTGACCGGCCCTACCGGATCGGGCAAAACCACTTCGCTTTATGCTGCACTACATGCGCTGAATGACCGCCAACGCAACATCCTGACGGTTGAGGATCCGATAGAATATTCGATGGACGGCGTGGGGCAGATTCAGGTCAATGCCAAGACCGAGATGACCTTTGCCCGCGGCCTGCGTGCCATTTTGCGGCAAGACCCGGATGTCATTATGGTTGGGGAAATCCGCGACGGTGAAACCGCAAAGATCGCTGTAGAAAGTGCGATGACCGGGCATCTTGTCATGTCGACCCTGCACACAAACACAGCCATTGGTGCCGTTTCGCGTTTGATTGATATGGGGGTGGAGCGCTTTTTGCTGGCCCCGATGCTGCGCGGATTGATGGCACAGCGACTGGTGCGCAAACTGTGCCCCGATTGCCGGGTGCCCCATCAGGTCAGCGCCGCAGAGGCCGCCTTGCTCTCTGGTGCATTGCCTGTCGGAACCCAGGTGTTTGCGGTAAAGGGCTGTGACACATGCGGCGGTACCGGGTATCGCGGACGCGTGCCGGTTTACGAGATCATCACCATGACCCCCGGGCTTGAGACAATGATCCACGAGGGCGCGTCAGAGGCCGATCTGACAAATGAAGCCCGCAAAACCGCACCCGGCATCCTGCAAGATGGGGCGCAGAAAATCCGTGACGGGTTAAGCACAGTGCAGGAAGTTGCCCGCGCGGTGCGCGATGACGGTTTGGCAGGGGGCAGTTAGGATGCCTGCATTCCTCTACCGTGCGGTTGATCCGGCGGGCAAAAAATTCAAGGGTTTGTTGGAGGCCGCGAATGAAACCGCCGTCCGTGCGCAATTGCGCAAACGCAAGCTGCTGCCGCTCTCGGTAGAGGCGACACAACAACGGGCGGGGGCGGCGACCGGCCTAAGGCCGCATCGGATGGCGCTGAAAAAACAGGTTCTGGTCACCCGCCAACTGGCCACGCTGGCAGGTGCGCAGGTGCGGATCGAGGATGCGATCAAGATAGTCGCGGATCAGATGAAGGGCGCGCGGGATATCTCACTTTTGTTGAACATGCGCAGCGCAATCATTGACGGGCGCAGTTTTGCCGAAAGCCTTGAGGATGCATCAGGCAGCTTTGACGAGTATTACCGCGCCTCCGTGCGGGCGGGGGAAAGCGCCGGTAAGCTGCCACAGGTGTTGGAACATCTCGCCGTGCATATCGAGGACCGCGCCCGCAATCGCCAGACCTTACAACTGGCGTTGATCTACCCTGCCCTTTTGGCACTGGTGTCTCTGGGTGTCATTGTGGCGCTGCTGACTTTTGTGGTGCCGGATATTGTGCGGGTGTTCACGGCGCGGGGGGCGGAATTGCCTGCCCTGACCCGTGGATTGATTGCCGTGTCGGACTGGTTGCAACGCTGGGGGTTGATCAGCGCGGGCATTATGGCAGCGGCCATTGTCAGCATGCTGGCGGTTTTGCGGCAGCCAGCAATGCGCCTGCGCTGGGACAGATGGCTGACCCGCGCACCGGGGATCGGTGCCTTGACCCTCCGGCTGAATGCGGCGCAGTTTTCAGGCACTTTGGCGACATTGGTGCAATCGGGTGTCCCTCTTTCCGACGCATTGGCTGCGGCGGCGGGGACGGTGCCAAACCGCTATATCCGCGCCCGCGTCGCACAGATCACACAGAACGTGCAGGATGGTGCGGTGCTGTCGAAATCGGTCGAGGCCGCCGGCGTCTTTCCCCCCATGTTGGTTGCGATGATTGCCAGTGGCGAGGCGGGGGGCAAACTGGGGGATAGTCTGGACCGTGCGGCACGGGATCAGGCGGCATCGTTGAAGGCGACGGTGACGGCGATTGTCGCATTGGTTGAACCTGCCGTCCTGCTGGTGATGGGTGGGATCGTCCTGCTGTTGGTGATGTCGATCCTGATGCCGATTGTGGGGTTGAATGCGCTTGCAGGGTGATCAGAACGGCAGCGTCAGGCGGATCGGGCCGCCACGGGGCAATTGTGGAAACACCTCCGCTGCCGCTGGGTGCAGCAGAATGCTCAACGTCCGGGCGCGGCTGACGCGAAGTTGTGCCAGTTCGGCCGACTGCGCCCCCGTCAGGGTCACCACCCCATCCTCCCCCAAACTGCGCAAGCGCAAGATCAGAGGTGGCATCGCAATCTCGCGCTGGGTCTTTTCGCAGCGCCCCGCAGGTGTGTCTATCTCTCCCGTTGCGGTAACCCTACGCCAGCCCCAGCGCATCCCGACATCACGAAGACGGGCAGTCATATCACATGCCCATGCACCCGGCACCAATTGGGTCAACCCCGGTCCGGCCCGGCCATTGCCGTCTTGTACCGCGATGCCCCGCACCCCGGTCTGCACAATACCATCTACCCGCGTGTCATCACCGGCCAGCGTAAAGCCGGTGGCAAGATGAGGCAGCGGGAACACTTTGACGCGGCTGTTCCAGTCCAGCTGATATCCGCCCTTAAGCACAGCGCGACCGGTGCGCAGGTTGCCGTAAACCGCCACCACGGCTGGTGCCAAATTCAAGTGTCGTGTAAACAGACTTACCGGCATCCATACCCCAAGGATGCCTGCCAGTGAGACGAGGATCCCACATGCCAAAACCAATCCAGCCCCCCAGCGCAACAAGATATGGAACGGCCCCCGGCCCGTCACGACGGCGGCTTTTGGCGGGTCTTTCTGCGGCATCTCTGGTCTCCCTTGGGGCAGGTTGCGGGCAAGTTGCCTTCCCTGCAAGCGGTGCATCACGAAACAGTGGCGGGCCACAGAAATCCGCGCTGCTATTGCCACTTTCAGGTGCCTCTGCCGAGTTAGGCCAGACATTGCAAAGCGCCGCAACCCTTGGCGGTGGGCCGGGCATCGGGATTGAGATCATCGACAGTGGATCGACCCCGGAAACCGCTGTTTCCGCCGCACAGGCAGCCGTTGCTGCAGGTGCCAAAATGATTGTCGGGCCGGTGTTCAGCGCACAGGCGGAAGCGGTGGGCAAAGCAGTTCGTGTGCCCTTAGTAACCCTGTCCAATAACGAGGCACTGGCTGGGGGTGGCACCTATGTGTTTGGCGTCACGCCCACGCAATCCGCACAGGCGATCCTGTCGATTGCCGCACAGCGCAATCTGCGCGAGGTCGCTGTCATTGTCCCGCCGGGGGCTTTTGGCGCACAATCAGCAGCGGCGGCTGAAAAAACCGGGCGTGCCCTTGGCCTGTCGATGCGCCCGGCCCTGGTCCAACAAAACGCCGATGACCTGTTGGCCGCACTGCGTGCCGCCGGGGGGCTGCCGAACGCGGTCTATCTGCCCGCTGCGGATGCAACGCTTGAACCTTTTGCGCAGGCTTTGCGCGGTCAGGGCATCCAGCTTTTGGGCTCGACACAATGGTCGGCATTGGACCTGTCAGGCCGTGCCGCTTTTCGCGATGCATGGTTTGCCGCCCCTGATCCGCTGCGCTTTGCCGCTTTTGACGATGCGTTTTCCAAAGCTGCTGGCAAACCAGGCGGCATCATCAGCGGGCTGACCTTTGACGCGGTCGAACTGCTGCGCATTCTGGGGCAGTCGGGCCAATTATCGGCAAAGGGACTGACGCGCAAGGAGGGTTTCACCGGGGTTGTCGGCCCCTATCGGTTTCAAAAATCCGGCTTGTGCGAAAGGGGTCTGGGCGTTCTCAAGGTTGGCGCAGGTGAATTCAGCTTGATCGGCAGCACCTCGGTATGAGCAAAGGACGCAGCCCGGAAACAGGGCTGAGCCTGATCGAAGTGCTGGTCTCTCTGGCGATATTTGCATTGATCGGCATCGCCGGTCTGGCCGTGCTGAACACGGTCGCCCGCACCGGTGAGCGCACCGATGGCAGGCTGGACCGGCTGGCCGAACTGGACCGCGCCTTTCTGATAATTTCACGTGATCTGGCACAGGTCACATGGGCGCAAATGACATTAGGCGACGACGCGCTAGCGTTTCAACGTACCGGAGCACCCCGCCCCTTTAAAATCACACTTTCCTTGCAGGACACCACCATGATCCGCCGCGTTGATCTTGGCACCAGCCTGCCGGTTGATCAGCACCTGCTTTCAGGGGTGGCCACAATACAATGGCGCCTGTTGGATCACAGCAAAAGCTGGCACGCCGTCTGGCCACCAGTCGCGCTGGACCCGCGAACCCGGCCACTGGCTGCTGAGCTGACTCTTGGCATCTGGCGCTATGGGGTGGAAGGTGCCGACTCCCTGACCCGTCTGTTCCCCCTGCCCGCAGGACGAGGCAAATGAACCAGCGCAAGAAAGACAGCGGTGTGGTGCTGGTCGTGCTGGCGATTGCAGGCGGCTTGATGGTCTTGCTGATCTCCAGTCAGGAGGCTGCGCTGGACCGCATCGCCCGCGCGGCGGATGCCTCCGTGGTGACACAGATCGCCATGGGGGCAGAGGCCAGCGTGGTCGATGCCCTGCGTCGTGATCTGGATGACGCCCCGGAAACAGACCATTTTAACGAACCATGGGCGCGTAGCGTGATACAGGATGAGGTGCTGCTGCCCACCGGCCGGTTCTCTGTACAGATCACCGATCTGCAAGCCAAGTTCGACGTGAACCTGCTGATGGATGTGACCGCCGGTACGCAGGATTTTGCACGCCGCCTGATGGTCGCGGTTGAACAACCGCCCGAAATGGCCAACCGGATCGCGCGGGTTCTAGCCGCCATTGGACCGGTGGCAAAGCTGGAAGATCTGGAAAACTACGGTGTCACACAGGAAACACTGTCAGCAATTGCCCCACATGTAACTGCCTTGCCCGTTCCGGGGACAATCAATCTGAACTCGGTCAATCCGTTCCTGCTGAATGTGATGCTGAAAAACCGAAGCCAAACCGCACAGCTGATCCGAACACGTGAGAGCCGCGGGGCGCTGTCGCGGGAAGCGCTGCACAATGTCGGTGCCCTGCGTCCGCAAAACAGCGGCTTCACCTCAAATGCCTATCTTGTCGATATTCTGGCAACCGCCGGGGAGGCGCAGATCAGGATGCAATCTGTTGTCGTCCGCCGCAATGCGCGAGGAGAAAAAGCAGTGGAGATTGTAGAGCGCCGCTTTCTGTATGAAGATCCCGACATAGCCACAAATTAAACGGCCCCCCGAAAGGGAGGCCGTATTTCGTTGTTTGTTCTCAACCGTTTAGGGATTGAAGGGTTCTGCTGTCAGGCTGACCGCAATGTCGACGCTTTGCGCGTCTACAGGCTCTGCATTGCGATCCGCATCAAACATGGCGCGGAAGGCGCTGCCAAGGGTGTCAATACCCGCAACCGCAACAGCGGAACTACCACAGGCGGCAACAAACAGAACACCGGCAAGCACCACAGAGGATTTTGATTTCAGTCTCATATCAACTCCTTCTTAGTTGGTTGCGCCGGGCAGAGGTGTGTTCAGGTAGGGGAACACATTCTGCAATTCAGCCGCCGAAATTGGCGCACCATCAATGAACGGCGCGTTGCCCACGGGCGCATCTTCCGGGGCACAAAGACCCAGATTGATCATGTCGCTGTCGGTGTCTTCCACCGCCCCTTCAATGCCCAGTTCAGCACCCAGTGGCAGCGGGTGACACAAGGCCCCCATCACAACACGCAGCGCAATATCAACGGTATCATCCCCCGGACGGCGCCCATTTGGAAAGCCAGCAAGATCTTCGGCAACAACGCCAAAGGCACTTTGATCCGCGCGGGCGGTGGCCGGAATGGCCGTGTTCAGGCGCATCATTTCAGACGCCGTGACTGTGGCCTGCTGGTTCACCCCCGGAAAGCCGGTCAGGAAAGCGGTCACAAGGTCGGTCCGCGGCAGGTTCGATGGCGCAATATTCGAGGTCGCCCCAAGTGGTTCGCGGAACAGGATGTCGATCAAGGCAGGCAATGTCGGGTTGGTCACATAGGTGGCCAAAGCGCCGTCCTGTGTTGGCTCTGCCGCGTTGAACAGATCTTTGTCCGGCAGGCCGATCACAACTTCATTCACCAGCGGTGCTGACAAACGCGATTGCTGTACATAGGCACCACCATAGACGGATGTTGCCGCATAGGTTGGTGACGGATCTTCGACATTCCCCTGTGGCAAGCTTGCCGTGGTCCAGGCACCAATCACGCCGTTTCCTTCACCGGTCACACAGCTGATAGGCACTTCAAGCGCCAGCGAGGTGACATTGAATCTGTCAACCAGATCATCATTTGCACGGTCGTTGGTGATAGACCCTTCTAGCGGCACAAGGTTCACAAGGTCAAACACCTCTCCAAGGTTCACGGCAAAGGCTTCTGCGCGCTGCCCGACAAAGACCTTGCCCGGCATTTCACACCCTGGGATCGAGATGGTCTGGATCTTCGCATTGGCATAGGCTTCGTAATCAGGGATCGTCTTTTCACCAATGTTATCAATCGGCTTGCTGAAAGACGTCTCACCACCGGTGCCAGTCACCGGCGTCGCTGTGCCGGAGCGACGATCGCCCGCAATATGCGTCACGGTATAGCTTTCGATTTCATTCAATGGATCACTGGCAGCACCCGTCAACGGGCCCGCGGTGCGCAAAGGAATGGCAACCGTGGCGTCCCCGATTTGCAAGGCGATACCGCCGCCATCATTGGCAAGCTCGTTTTTGAAATCAAACTGAAAGGTGACATCCTCAATTGCGTCACCGTCGTTGTCGATATGAATTTCATAGATCGCATCAGGATCCATCGTGAAATAGTTCGGCCCGCCATATGGGGCCTGCAAAGGAATGTAGTTGGCAATGAAGGTCACGTAATCCTCACGCCCCGGCTCGTAACTGCGGAACATGTAAAAATCTGACGCATCGACTTTCGGCTGTTCGGTAATCCCCGGCGCTTCGCGGTGCGAGGATGCTGTTGCTGCCGAAGCAACAAGAGCGGCCGCGCTGACCGTCATTGCAAATTTTGCAGCATTATTCTTAAATCGCATCTGTCTCTCCTGATTGGACGGCATCGCATTTGGTTCACGGGATACCATTTTGTAGATTTTTTATTATCTGTATGAGGAGATACGGGATGGCTGACAGTTTAGTTTCAGGCAAGGCTGGCAGTTTCGACAGCCTCTGGTCAAAGCGTTGTTAAGCTTGACTTATATTCAAGCAATAGTTTTGACCTTCGTTCTGGCGCGGCTCTCTTGGATTGATCTTCGGACATTTCGCCTGCCTGATGTTTATACTTTGCCATTGATCTTGGCGGGGCTGATCCTCGCAACAGGGGACAAGGGGATCGGACTGCCCGCGTCCCTGCTCGGCTGCCTGCTGGGCTTTGCACTATTCTGGGTTGTAGGGCAGTATTACTTCTGGCGCACGGGGCAGGAGGGATTGGGGCTGGGCGACGCCAAGCTTTTTGCCGCAAGTGGTGCATGGCTCGGCCCGGCAGCTTTACCTTATGTATTGCTGATCGCGGCACTGGGGGGGCTGGTGTTTTTACGGATGCGCAAAAACGCTGTCAGGCGGGAAATCGCATTCGGTCCCTGGCTGGCACTTGGATTCTGGCTGGTCTGGATCGCTGAACACTTTGCCTAAGCTCAGAAGACATCAATCCTACAAGATCAACCGCTGGCCGCATCCATTTCCAGACGCTTCTGAAGCAGTTGGCGCGCGCGGTCAAAGGTCGGCTTGACGCGTTTGGTCTTGCTTGCATTTGGACGGAAAGGACGGCCCAATACGACGGCGACAGGGCAACCCAAACTCGCCTTTTTCAAAGAGGGCGATGCCGCCAGAATTGTCTTGATCGTAGGTTCCAACCCAAGCCATTCGTCCTGAATACTACAGGCTGCAATCAAAATGAATGTGCCGGATCCGACATAGCTGCCCAGCAATCGGGTGTTGTCGGCTGCGGCTGAAATACTGTTCCAGACCTCCGACAATACAGTGGCAAGCTCCTGCTCTGTGCAGCTTCGGTACAGGGCATCAAACGACTGAATTTGCCCCGCAAAAACAGAGGTTTCATCAACCCGGTAGCGTTCCATGGTCGACAGGTAATTGCCCAGTGAAAACACATCGGTATGTTGTTTGACACCGCGCAGGCAAACTGCATCCTCAAGAGCAAAACAATGCTGCCCTTCCGGCCCATCCAGTTTGGATTGCAACGCGTTGATATCCAGCGTGATCCGGTTTTCTGCCATCATACGTTCGGCAATCTGCAACCTTATGCCAATGCCTTTTATGTCAAATGGTTTGGTGATGTAGTCATTCGCACCTGCCCCGAACGCGCTTTCGATGGAGCGGCTATCGGAATGCGCAGTCAGCATGATGATCGGCGTGTCCGCATAATAACGCAGTTTGCGGATCTCGCGGCACAGAACAACGCCATCCATACCCGGCATCGCAATATCCAGCACCAAGACATCAAACCCCCTGTCGTCCCGCACAAGAATATCAAGTGCCGCAGGACCAGAGCCCGCAACAACAACTTCGTCGTGGCCTTCTTGCTTCAGGATAACCTTCAGCAAATCTAAAACAACTGGGTCGTCATCTACAGCGAGAATTCTCATCTTGTTTCCTTGCGAACCATAAGTTGAATTCAGTGGTGCCTCACAATCTGGACAAATTTGTGAAAAGACTTGGCCAATTTTGAGAGTTTCAGCGGGTTTAAGGCGGTTATGTGAAATTCTATCTGAAGTTGTCTTAATGTTGTCACAACCTCGTCATTGATTTGCCGGGGATGAGTGGTTTCTTGCTTCGGTAAACATAGGCGCTCAATTTCATGCGCCGCTCTTGAATAGGAAACGACAACCATGCGTATTTTGGTAGTAGATGATGATCCGGTAATCCTTGATCTCCTTGCCGATTGTTTGACCGAGGAACTTGGTTATCATCTTCACATGTATGATTCAGCGGAAAGTGGTCTGGAGGCGTTGCATACGTCACAAGAACCATTTGACTGTATCTTGCTGGACATCATGCTGCCCGGAATGGATGGCATTCAGATGTGTGAGCTGCTGCGCCAGACAACACAATGTTGTTCAACACCGATCCTGATGATCACCGCCAGCAACGAAGTCGGGCTGATGGCACGGGCCTTTGAGGCGGGTGCGACCGATTTCATCAACAAGCCGTTGAAGCCGGTGGAATTGACCGGGCGCGTCGTGATGGCCGGCCTGCTGAACCGCAGCCTTGCCAAGGCACAACACACAATGAGCGCGCTGAGTGATTCATTGAAACTGCGGTTCGAAGAGCCGCTGGACCTTGAGGTTCCCGGGATGACCAGCATCCTTGCTCATGAAAACCAGTTGCTGCGTTGCAATGCAAACTGCTTTGTAATGACCATGTTTACGCTGAACGTATCAGGGCTGCGCGGCATTTATCGGACTGTCAGGTCCCCTGCCTTCCGCCAGTGTCTGGAAACGATTGGGACTGCAGCCATTGAAACCCTGGGCCAGCACAATGTGAACCTGTCCTACATTGGCAATGGCCGTTTCTTTGGCACCGTCATGGACCGCAAGCGTCTAGATCAAGACAAGCTAAACGAGGAATTTGAGGCAAATCTGTTGGCCACTTGGGATTTCACCCAGACTGGTGTACCGGTTCCACCGACATGTACCTTTTCACAGGTTTCTCCCCAGCGCATGTGGTCAAATCTATCCGCCAGTGACAAACTGCGCGATTGTATCAACGTCGAGGCCGGTGGAAACCATCTGACCTCCAGCGAAGAGAATGACCTTTTTGCCCGGCTGAACAACAAGCTGGCACAGGAAGGTTGAACCGTTGTCTGTTGAGAAACTTGCAACAAAACCCATCTTTTTCAAGTATTGTCTCAATGCGCCCAAATTTGGCCATCTTTCCACTCCAAATTGAAAACGAGAAAGATAATCCTGACATCGCTCTTTCGGCGTAAGCAGGGAACGGAGAAGAAGATGAAAATCCTAGCGGTCGATGATGATCCTATTATTCTTGAACTGCTTGTTCAGTTTGCGGAGCTGATTGGTGAACATGAGCTGACAACTGCCTTGTCCGGCCCAGAGGCGCTTGATCTATTGAACTCCTCCGAAGCAGAGGCGTTTGATTGTTTTCTCTTTGATATCCAAATGCCCGAGATGGACGGGATCGCACTGACCAAAAGCGTGCGTTCCCTGCCATCTTACGCCGACACGCCGATTCTGATGCTGACCGCAATGTCGGACAAGCGTTATGTCGATGCGGCATTTTCTGCCGGGGCCACCGACTATATCACCAAACCTTTCGAAGTGCCTGAATTGCGGGCGCGTCTGGGTCTGGTCGAAGGCCTGGTCGAAGCACGCCAATCGCGCACCCGCAAGATTTTCGCAACCCAGAATATCTCGGCCCCATCACAGCCGGACGCGCCGGACAACGCTATTGAATTGCATGAACCCATTTCGATTTATGATGTGGACAATGTGATCGAATATATGGCGATGCAAAACTATGTTGCACAGCTTTCCCGTGGGGCCCTGTTCGGATCTACGACATTTGCGTTCACGATCCGCAAGATCGAAGAACACCATCAATCCATGTCTCCCTTCGAGTTCTACAGCCTGGTGTCTGACGTCGCAGAAGTGATCTCTGACACATTGGCCGGCCATCAGTTTCTGATGTCCTACGCGGGCAGCGGAACATTTGTTTGCGTCACCGAAAGCGGCTGGCGCCCCAAAATGTCCGCCTTGATGGATGCTGTAAACCTGGCGCTGTCGCGCACGGAGTTATACGATAATTCAGCACGGAAACTTTATGTCCGTGTCAGCGCAGGTGAAGCGATCCGCTTGATCTGGAAGTCGGCTGGCTCCGTGATGGAAGCTGTTGCCGCCGCACATACTTCAGCAGAAGCTGCCAGTGAAGCACACGAGCGGTCCTTGACCGACTTTTGGTCCGTGGAGCAACGAGCATGAAAGACATGGTAGACTCATTACCTGGCATCGAGCGCATCAAACAACGTTTCCTGAGTTTACTTCAGGAGCGGCAAACCACCATTGCCCATCACGTACTTACCGCATGGGACAGTACCGACCCCACAGAGGCCGCGGGCGAGCTTGAGGCCGCGCAGGGCATTCTGCATCAGATCGCCGGCAGCGCCGGGTCTTTGGGGTTCCATGATCTGGGTCAGACGGCCCGCGATAGCGAAAACGCGATCATTGCCTATCTTAGGGACCCGTCAGCCAAGCTCATCGACGTTATGTCCCTGATTGATAGTTTTGTCGCCAAGGGCCAGACCCTGATCGCAGAACATTAACGGCTGAGACGGTGCCGCGCAGTGGCGCAGTGCCGATACTTTCCCATTCATCTGATAGATTTCATTAAGTCAGGAGTGCTGGCCGCAATGTCAGGATTCATTGGTCCTGCGCGGGCCCCAGTTTTGCGAGGCCATCCGCCACCCAATATCTGCATTGTCAGGGTTTGTGGGTAAGGAAAAGGCAATGCCAAACGGCCCAAACGGCGAGGACAACAGACCCCGCCATTTAGGCCATGAGACAGGATTTCATTGGGATTGGCTGTGCCTGCGCCGGAAGTCTAACAAGACAAAGCGATGCCTCTTGTACCAGACCGACAAATTGCCGGACCACGTTCAAGGGGCACGCAGAACCTATGCGGCGATGGTCATGCCCGCCTTTTGCATTGCCGCCTTGATCTGATCCCCGAGGGAGATTGGATCAAAGGGTTTGCTGATCACATCTGCCGCACCGATCTGCAACAGCTCGTCAATCTCGGCATGTTGCGCGCGTGCAGTCATAAAAATAGCCGGTACATTTGCGAACTCCGGCTTTTCACGCATCTTTTCCAAAGTCTGACGGCCTGTCATACCGGGCATCATCATATCCAGCAACACGATGTCAGGTGTGTAGTTTTCGACATAGGCCAAAGCCGCCTCACCCGTTTCGCATTGTACCACATCAAACTCACCAGAAAGGCTTAGCGCCATCTCGGCAATTTCGCGAATGTCGGCATCGTCTTCTACATGTAAAAGTTTGATCATCTTAGGTCTCCGATCATGCAATGCGTTTGACGTCGATCTCATCAATCGCGTTAGAGCTTGGCTCCGATTTAGGCAGGTTAAAGTAGAATGTCGTGCCAACACCTTCTTGGGTGTCAAAGCCGATTGTACCGCCAAGGTTTTCAACAATAGCTTTACAAATGCTTAACCCCAGACCAGTGCCGCCTTTCGCCGCACGATCAGAGTTGGTCATATCTGCAAAACGATCAAAGATCTTGCCTTGTTCGGACAGTGGAATCCCCTGCCCTTCGTCCTTGACCGAAATACAGACATGTTCGCCAACATCTTTAATATCAAGGATGATACAGCCGTTAGGCGGTGAGAACTTATAGGCGTTTGACATCAGGTTGGTCAAAACCTGGATAAATCGGTTTGGATCCGTCTTCAGAAGCACCGGTTCATCCGCGCCGGTTATCTTTACATCAACGCCGAAACGCTGTTGCAACATGGCGTTAGCCCTGTCTGCCTCATGCAGAAGCTCGACCAGATCAACATCCCGAATTTCGAAATCCATTTGACCATTCGAGATTTTGTCGAGATCCAGAATATCGTTGATGATCAAAATCAGACGGTCCGCATTGCGGTGCGCAATCTCAAGCAGAGCAGACGCCTTGTCCGGCAATTCGCCTGCGGACCCCGACAAAAGCAACCCCATCGCGCCCTTGATCGATGTCAGAGGCGAACGCAACTCATGGCTGACCGTAGAGATAAATGCAGACTTCCGCTGTTCCTGTTCCAGACGGTGCGAAATATCGGTTGATACGATCAGATAGCGGCCGGCACCCCGTGGGCCCGGCAGAAACTTGATGCTGATATACATCGGTGTATCGACCAGCACAGATTCGAACTGGGTCGTCACCTCGCCTTTTTCCCGCAGGGCACGGCAAGCTTTCAAGACCGCTTCAATCTCATGGGCGAGGCTGAAATCAGTCGAGCTTTTCCCAAGATACTCCTCGTTGGCCATCAGCAAGCGCTTTTTCGCTGGGCCGTTCAGATAACTGAACTCCTCGGTCTGGGCATCAACAATCCAGATATCATCGCGCAGCTCATTCAGGGTTTGCGCCGAATGACGTTCCGCCAGCAACGCGCTCGTTTCGGTCACGTCAGTGCGTGCCGAAATCGAACCCGTCCAGGTTCCGTCTGCATCGAACAATGGAATAACTGTCGCCTGGGTAACTAGAGTACGACCGTCCTTGCGGCGCAATTGCGTTTCACCTTGCCAGGTCAACCCGCGCTGCAGGTTGCCGCGAATTAAATCCGTTACCGATCGGGCCTCATCGTCATACAATACTCTGACATGCTGGCCGATCAGTTCTGCTCTGGAGTATCCTGTCAACTTAAGCAGATGATCATTGACCTCGGTAAGCAGGCTGTCACTGTCGACGATGTTTATTCCAGCATGCTGGTCGAGTGCTTGCAGCTGTTTCAACATCGACTCGCCGGGTCGGGGTTTATTTTTGGCATTCTGCCCTGAATTTCTGGCGGCCAGTATCGCCGGTAAGAAACCCGCTATCGCAATGGCACCGGCGGCAGGCACAATATTGCCTGCAGCACCGGAAAGTAGGCCCGAAGCGGCACCATACCATCCAGCTGCCAATCCACAGCCGAGGGCCGCAGTAATTGCGGTGTCGCTTTTCAGTTTAACCGATAGCACAGTTTCACCTTCGCCTTTCCGACCAAAGCCCCGCAAAATATAGCGAGGCAAGTCAATTTTATTCAATTCAAAAACATCATGAGCTGTAAAGCGGGCATAAATGTGGCATATCTAGCCAAAAATGAAATTTTGTTTTGTCGAGCCTAGGAAGCCAAAGCCTGACATCGATTAACTTCAGCTGCAACATCGGCAAGGTCTGTCCGGCTTTTTATCATGTTTGCAAACAATCGTGGATCTGTTTCCCGCTCCGCATCCGCAGAAAGGGCAATCACCTGCAGGTCAGGTTTAAGTTCCAATATGTCATCCAACAGCTGATCTGCGTCACCGTCAGGCAAACCCCAATCAAGGATCACCACGTCCAATGCTGAATTTTCCAGCAACTGTTTGGCGGCGGCAATGGATTTTGCATGGGATACTGTCGCAAATTCACCCAAGGCCCCTGCTACGATTTCCGCAAAATCATGGTCATCCTCGACATGTAGAACGGCGAGTTTGTTATTGGACGGTTCGTTGGGCAACAGCCGGACCTGTGGCTCAGCCTCAAGCGCACTTTCGGACAATGGCAGTGTGAACCAGAAAACCGTGACACCATTCGGAGTGCTTTTATACCCGATCTGGCCGCCATGGCGCAGAACGATTTGCCGCGTGATATTGAGGCCAAGCCCGGTCCCGCCCTTGGCACGTGTGTCTGAACTGTCAGCCTGCGAGAAGGCTTTGAAAATACGATTCTTGAAGTTTTCCGGCACGCCGGGGCCACTGTTCTGAACATAGACGATCGCCATATTGTCCAGCCGCTCTGCCTTGATCAGCACCTCGCTGTTTTGATTGGAATACTTGCAGGCGTTGGAAATCAAATTTGCCAGAATCTGCTTGGTACGCCCGATATCTGCATAAATGCTCAAGTCCTCTTCAGACATCTCGATACGCAAAGAACTATCATGCGTTGTGGCAAATGGTGCCATTTCCAACACCACAGTATCCACAACATCCGCAAGATCCACATCGTCGAAATCAAACGAGATTTCACCCGAAGAAATTTTTTCAAGGTCCAGAATATCATTTACGATATCCGTCAGCCGGTCCGCATTCGATCCGGCAATCTCTATCAAACGCGCCTGTCCTTTGGTCAGGTTATTATCTTTTGAAGCTGTCAAAAGCCCCAGCGCACCCTTGATCGACGTCAAAGGTGTCCGCAATTCATGGCTGACTGTTGAAACAAATTCACTCTTGATCAGATCAAGTTTTTTCTGGTCGGTAATATCGATAATCTGCGCAATAAACAAATTACCGCCCAGATTTTTGTCAAAAGACCACGATACATTCAACAGGCCCCAACGTTCGACCTCCGAACTATCCAGAATGCGATGCTCTGCTGTATAGACCGAGGCGCTACCCGTCTGCATCAATTCGGTAATCGACTTGTATAGCATCTTGCGGTCTTCACTGGGCATCAACTCTGCAAGGCTGACGCCGTTCAGCAAGGCTGCTTCACTGCGTCCGGTCAAATGACAAAATGCTTTATTTACAATAGTAAACTTGCCGGTATCGTCCATCAGCGCCATGCCAATGGGGGCGCTGGAAAGCACCTGTCGGAACTGACTTTCGCTTGCCTCCAGTGCATTCCGGTCACGGCGCAGATCTGTCACATCTGTCTGTGTTCCGATCAAACGCAGGGCATTGCCATCCTCATCACGTTCAACCACCACCGCATCGGATCGCATCCAGCGCCAGCCTTCGTCAAAAGACTTTAACCGATATTCGGCTGTAGATCTTTCCGTCCGCCCTTCGATACAATCCAAATCTGCCTGTTGCAGCAGGGGTAGATCATCCGGGTGAATGCGCGACAGAAAGCTTTCTTGCGTGTTCATCCCGTTACAGCCATCGGGATATCCCATGATCCGGCACCACGTCTCTGACACATCCGAAAGGCCAGTGGTCAAATCAACGTCAAAGACCCCGATCTCGGATCCTTGCAGGGCCATGTCATTCAACGTCTTATGCCGCTTCAGCTCACGCTCGGCCCGGTTATGTTCTGTCAGGTCCCGTACAATGGCCGTTGTGCGCATTTCCCCATCACTGGTAAGCCATTCATTGCATTGCAAATCAAGTTCCAGAACACCGCCATCTTTGGTCCGTCCCAACGCATTGTGGTTCCCGTCCGGGTCGCTAATCTCCGTTGTTAAAGTGCTGAAATGCAGCTGGCTCATTTCGTCTTTGGAATATCCAAAGCACCGCTGTGCCGCCTGATTGGCAACAAGGATCTTGCCAGCAGCATCCATTACCAGAACCGAAATCACAGCGTTTTCAACTATCGAGCGGTTTTCTTCCGCCCGCGTCTGCGCCTGATGCCCGCTTTGGCGCGCAGTATGTCGCAAACTCTCTGCCCGCGCCTGCAAATTCCGCAAAATCAGCACGAGGAACGCAGTCAACGCCAACCCCGCGACCAAAACGGATAATGGTTGATAGGACCTGAGCGCTGCGTCAAATCCTGTCGTACTGTTATATGACAAGGTCCATGTCCGACCAAATTGGTCAAACTGCCGTTGAGTGGTGAATTCACCCTGATCCTGCACCCCTTTGGCTTCGTCAAAGATAGAAAGGGCCTCGCCGGTCGGAGGTTGGTCTGAAACCTGAAGGTTGTACAACTGTCCCTGCCCCAACGTCAGACCCTGAAGCAGGTTTTCAGCAACAAACGGGGCATTTACCCATCCCTTGAAAACCTGTGGACCACCCGGATCCTGAGCTTGGGCAAAGATCGGCATCAGCGTAACAAACCCGGGGAGCGATCTGTCTTCTTGCACCAATTGTATCGGCGGTGTGATCTGAAGCGTGCCAGTATCCCGAGCCCTCTCCAACACTTCAGCGCGTTCGGGTGAAAAGCTGATATCAAGTCCAATCGCCCTGGAGTTTTTAGCCTCAGGTTCGATGTATTTTACAATAAGATGGGTATCTCTTTCGGATTTGCGCCGGATTTCGAAATCCGGCCGCCCGCCTGCGCGAATGCTACTGACAAATTCATCGAGCCCAGCCGCAGGCACTTCTACAGAATACCCCAGACCGGTAAGGCTTGGCAGCCGGTTCTCAATCTCTAGGGCACTGATGTAGTTCCTGAAGTCACGGTGGGTCACATCATCTGATGCCGCAATATAGGCGGCAGTACCCCTGATGGTCTGAAGATAGCTTTTGGTACGCTCTCGCAGTGCCTCGACACTGTCATCAGCCAACCTCTGGAACTCTACCTCTGCTACACGCCTGTCGCTTCTCACGTTTATCGAGTACGCGGCCCCAGTCAGAGCCAAGCACACCACAACGAGCAGTATCTCCAATCGTGAAGTCATCGCACACTCACAATCTTTACCAACATTTAGAGCCGGAACAGCCCGACCCAGGCACGACAATCTATGCAGTTATCAATGTTCTAGCCTAGGTTGATAGGCCGGATAGCGGACTCAGGCAACAATAATAATGCAGTTTGGTCAAGAGGTATGACCGGCGTGGCTCTATAGCACCGCTTGAAAAGTTTGGCATTCGGGCTAGTGCTGATGAAGGCAATTGATCTGATCAAAATTACCTCCCGCGCAACAACAGTCCCACGCCGCAAAACTGGAACGGGCACCGTCTGTTGCCGGTGATCTAAAACATGTCTGCAACTGCCCGGCGGCAGCACTTAGTGGCTGTGAGAACCACCCTCAAGATCACCGTGGATCGCAAATTGATCCAAACCGGCATCACGCGGCTCGATCATGCGAAAGCTCTCTCTCACGCCGGCCTCGGTCAACTCCCGCGCAACAGTCAGCAATGTATTGGCATCCTGATCTTCGCAAAGCTCTGCCATATGGCGCAGCTCGTCCTCTGCCACCTGTGCGGCGGCCTCCACCGAGGGCGCACCATACATCTGAACAAAATGTTCGGCCAAAGCGGTCTTGAGCGTTTCAAATTCAGGTGGCTCAATCTGGGTCACGGCGACAAATGTCACCCGGCCAAATGTTTCAACCCCAAGCCAGCCATTTGAAAACGCCTGACGCGCCTTGCCTGTCAGATCGGCCTGCGACCAGTTGGAAAACTCAAATCCCCCTGCAATGCACCATTCACCGGTACGGGCAGGTTTGTGAAAGACATTCCTGTCACTTTCGTCAAAATGAATTGCACGCGCCAACATCATGTCACTGGCCCTCCAAAAGAACACTCAGCGGGATCAGATGTGTCGTATCATCGGTACGCAGCAACATCCCGAACTTTTCATCCACCCCTAGAAACGTGCCAGAAACACCATTTCTTTCAATAGCTTCGCCAATGCCAAAAGCCAATGCTCGCCAGTCCTTATGCAATGCCGCCACGCCATCATCCTGCCAAGTATTGATCGCCACAAGCGTATGTTTAACCCAGGATTCCAACAGATCCACGGCATTCACATCTGCACAGCCTTCGGCATAAAGCGCGGTTTGATCCGGGGTTTCGCCCGGTGCGTCACTGGTCGGCCAAAGCGGCAGCTCCAACCCCACAACCAGCCAATCCGGCTCTGCTTCGGGGTCGCTCGCGGAAGAGGCCATCCGCATCTGCCCGCAGGACGCCCCGTTGATCCGCAACCCGCCGCCCCAATCAAGATGCACAGCAACCTCAGGCGGGGCCAGCGCCCCCAACGCATTCTGAAACCCGACACCGCACAGCGGCAGCATCGCCACCGCATCGGCCAAGGTCACATCCGGTGCAAAGACCAGCGCCGCCTGCAAGGTGTTTGCGCCCAGATTATACACCACCAACCCCGCATCACAGCCGCGCGCGGCCTCCACGCAAGCCTTATCAAACGGGTCAATCTGCCCCTCTACGGCAAGGCCACTGAACAGCGGTGGAAAGCTGGGGATGCTCATGCTTTGCCCATTTCAATCAATGACTTGGCAACTGTGCGAAAGGCCTGCGCCTGCGCTGTATCGGGCTTTGACACCACAATCGGGGCGCCCCCGTCCGCCGCCATGCGAATGTCCAGATGCAGCGGGATTTCCGCCAACAAAGGCACCTCCAGTTTATCCGCCTCGGATTTCACCCCACCATGGCCAAACACATGTTCCTCATGACCACATTGCGAACAGATATGCGTGCTCATGTTTTCGATCATGCCGATGATCGGTGTGCCCATCTGGTTGAACATATCGATCCCCTTGCGGGCATCCAGCAGCGCCACGTCCTGCGGCGTTGACACAATGATCGCCCCGTCCAGCTGCGCCTTTTGTGCCAGCGTCATCTGCACATCCCCGGTACCCGGCGGAAGATCCACAATCAACACGTCAAGCGCACCCCATTGCACCTGCGTCAACATCTGCTGCAAGGCACCCATCAACATCGGCCCCCGCCAGACAACGGCCTGATCATCATTGGTCATCAACCCGATCGACATCATCGTCACACCATAGTTGCGCAGCGGCAAAATCAGTTTGCCATCAGGACTTTGCGGGCGGCCGGACACGCCCAGCATGCGCGGCTGCGACGGTCCGTAAACATCCGCATCCAACATGCCAACACGCCGCCCTTCGGCCGCAAGGGCACAGGCCAGATTGGCTGCAACGGTGGATTTGCCCACACCACCCTTGCCCGATGCAATGGCGATGATACGGTCCACACCGGGCAGTTTTTCCGGCCCGGCAGGTTCCGCTTTCCGGCCCGCTTTCAGATCCGGCGGTGGTGTTGGTTTGCTATGCGCCGTCATCACAATCGACACTGAAGAAACACCCAATGCCGTCAGTGCCGCTTCGGCTTCTGCCTTCGCCGCCATGAAGGGATCAGGACTGTCCACCTCCATCACAAAACGCACACCTGTGTCATCCACATTCAACGCGCGGACCAATCCGGCCTCAACCAGATCAACACCAGAGGGCGCTTTGATGCCTTTCAGACAGGCAAGAACTTCTTCACGGGTCGGGGACATTTACTTGCCTTCAATCTTGCCGGTCACGACATGTTCCAGATCAACACCTTCAATGGTCAACACCATCTTGGCCTCAAAACTCTTGCCGGATGTATCACCTGCCTTGCGCATCGCCTCTTCAATGGCTTGCTGTGACGTCACGCCAACCTGTTTGAGAAACTTGCGCATCGACATGTTGAAATCTTCGCTCATGACATAATCCCTTGAATTACCTGTATTGTTGACGCCGCGACCCTAACGCCCCTAGGCTGGGGCGCAAGATTGGAGCGGATAGAATGTTGAGACAAATCGCTGTGCTGATCAGCCTGCTTGCCACCCCGCTGGCGGCGCAAGACAAAGGCTTCAGCTTGCAAGTTCCCCAATCCCTGAGTGAAACCGGGTTCATCAAACATCTCCTGCCCCGATTTTCCCTGAAGACGGGCATCAGGATAACGCCGAAAAGCGAGGGCGCGGATGCGGCCTTTGGTCCCAGTGGCACACCGGTTTTTCGAGAGGGCGCAACCCTGTGGCACCTGTCGAACACGGGCGCGCCACATACCGATGGCTTTCGCGCATGGTTGTTGTCCGACATCGGCAAACGCACCATTGAAGCGTTTGCCCCAAACGGCACACAGTTGTTCAGCGCAGAACTTGCGCCAACCGCAACGGCCGAACCGGTGGTTCTGACCGGCGATGCAGTGTTGGGCGAAACCGTCAGCCTGCAACGCTGTGGGCGCTGCCACGTGGTGAACGACAGCAACCGGATGAAGGCCATCGGTTCCACACCGTCTTTCGCATTGCTGCGAAGCTTCCCCGACTGGCAGGAACGCTTTGAAACCTTCTTTCTGCGCAAACCGCATCCCGCGTTTACCCAGGTCACCGAGGTGACCGAGCCCTTCGCGGCCAACCTGCCCTCGCCCATCGCACCAATTGAGATGACCCTGGAAGAGATCACCGCAATTGTCGGTTTTGTCGCCTCCATCAAGGCCGCTGATCTGGGTGCGCCGATCCAATCTCAATGATCCTTGCGCTTTGAGAAATAGTCATCTGTTGTGCGCACCCGTGGACGCTCGCCCCCCTGAAACGGATTGTCGGAAGAATGGAACTGCGCCTGAACACGGCAATTGTCACACATCTGGATCATTTTGGCGGCCTCTGACGTGGCAAACATCGCATGTTTACCGGCCAGTTTTTCGGTAATCTTTTCGATTGTTGATTTCACCCCGAACAGCGCCCCACAGTCGATACAGGCAAAAGGTTCCTCTTCGTGCAGCACCCGCTGGGTGAAGGCGGCATCGCTCAGGTCCATCTGGGGTTTCAGCGTGATGGCGTTTTCAGGGCAAATATTGCTGCACAAACCACATTGCAAACATGCATCTTCCTGAAAGCGTAACTGCGGCATATCGGGATTATCCACCAAGGCCCCGGAAGGGCAAAGCGACACGCAGGACAAGCAAAGGGTACAGGCATCATTGTCCACCAATACCGCCCCATAGGGGGCATTCTCTGGCAGATCGACAATTGTTGCCTCCGGCTGCAAGGCCTTGGCGGCAAGCCGCGTCACTTGCCGGCGCGACCCGATGGGCAGGACAGAGGCACAGGTGACAGGCGTTTTGGCCTCGGCATAAAGCAGCGCACACAGCGCCTCAGGATCTGCAGGATGCAACAGCTGCACAGCCTCAGAACCGGACAGGGCTTTGGCCAAAACCGACTGTGCCTCGATCACCTCAACCTCGGCTTTGGGCGAAACAAGGATATCCACCTGTTCAAATCCGCAAGCCAGTGCGGCAAGTATTTCCGCATGGCCAAAACCGGACAAGGCATCCACCTCAATCGGGATAACATGCGCCGGCAGCCCCCGTTCGAAACGCGCCGCAAGCGTGATCATTTCCGCCCCGAAATTTGCATCATGCACCAACAGACGGGCATGTTCACCACCCGCCTTGCGGTAAGTCGAACCCAGTACCGACATACGGCGGAACAATGTATCAACCGGCGGCGCATCATAGCTGATGGCCCCTGAGGGACATACCGCCGAACACGACCCACACCCCGCACAGATCATCGGATCAATCGCGACATGTTCACCCGCTGAGGTAATCGCGCCCGTTGGGCAGACATCCAGACAATTCGAACAGGCCGCCTGTTCCGCGCGGCTATGGGCACAGATGCTTGGCTCCAACCGCACATAGAGGGGTTTCTCAAATGTACCAGTCATTTGGGAGGCCGTGAAAACCGCCTTCGCAACCGACGGCGGATGATTTGGATCTGCCCGCAGATAGCCTTCGCGTTTTTCCGGGGCGGGGAACATCGCGCCGCCACCGCTGAGGTCCAGAATAATGTCGCATTCTGATACTGCCCCGCTTTGCGGTGCGCCCAGTTGAAAGGCACCGCGTCCACCGAGGGTCATTTGCTGCAACGCAGCAAACTTCACTGTAAACCCGCCCAATGCCCCGGTCGCGCTGCGCACTGCGCCGACAACGACATCAAACCGGCGATCTGTCGGCAAGTTTTCCCCATCCGCCAGCAAGACCGTTACCGCCAGCGTTTCACAAAGTTCTGCGGCCGCCGCAATCGCCGCCGCGCCGCCGATGATCAAACAGGTGCCCTCCGAAATCACATCAACAGAACGCCCCGTTTGCACCGACATCGCCGCCTCCGCGGCCAGTGCTGTCATCTTGGGCGTGGCATTTCCTTCGCCCCAACCGGCACGGTCACGCAGATCTACAAACTGCGGGATTTCAACGTCTAACTCTTCTGCGAGCTCTTCAAATCGCTGACGTTCTTGCTGACAGGCGAGCATCACCCCATCTTGCGAAATCTCCCGTGCGGCATCGTCAATCTGATCAACACAAAGGTTGCTATACAGCTTTGAACAAGCCAATCCGGTGCCTTGTGAAATGGCCTCTGGATCAAGAGATTGAGACCCCAGACAATCGCATAAAATGAGTTTTTTAGCCACGGAAACGCCCTTCTTGATGCGGACCAAAACTGTCGCGCGTCCATCAGGCTAGACGCGATTCACCGTGAACGTAAACCAAGTTTCTGCACCTTGTGGCCAGCTGGAGACATTGCTGCATCTGCAAAGCAATTTTATTTCAAGAAGCTCTAAACCGCTAAAAATGAGCAAAATGTACCCAAACCGATGCGCAATGGGACAGTTTCTTGAAAAACCAGAATTTCTGCATCGCAGAAAATTCCCCAACTGGCCCAACTACGACTAAAAAACACGTTGCCTTTGCTGCGCACTCGGTCAAACTCGCCGCATGCAAAAGAAAAGTCTGGGGGTCTTTTGACCATAAACACACGAAATTCTATTTCGATGCCGTTGGGTATTGTCATTCGCAGGGTGCCCGGCGTCACACGTTGGGTATCACATGTTTGGCAGGCGGTTGCCGTGTTGCCCGGTGCAGGTGACGCCACTTGGAAAGAGCTGCGCCGTGATGGTGACGCCGTCGAATACCACGCCGCGACCCTGCCGCTTGAGCTGTTTCGCACCGATACCGAGGCCTATCTGCACGGGCTTTCAGCCAAAATTCCCGCGATTTACGTGGTGATGCGCGAAACCAACGACCCACATCCACTTGAGGTTGTTCTGGCAACGGCCTCTCCCTATGAGGCGCAGGATTACGCTGATACCGGCGAGGAGCTGGTCGAAAAGATCCCGATGCCCGAAGGGCTGATCGCGTGGATTCGTGACTATGTCGAATTGCATCACGAAGATGAGGTTTTTATCAAACGGCGGCGGGACAAATCCCGCGTGGACCGACAGGAAGACGGCATTGGCGATGCCCGCATCCGCCAGACCTCTGACGTCTATCGCGCACCCTCCAAGAAGGCGGCACTGCAATGAGCCGCGGTGATTTCTGGGCGCGCCGCAAGGCGGGCGTACAGGCCGAGGAACAGGCGGCCAAACGTGCGTTGGAAGAACAGGCCTTGCAGCAAGAGCATTTGGCCCTGGAAGAAAAGACCGACGCAGAGATTTTGGCAGAACTGGATCTGCCCGACCCGGATCTTTTGAAAATGGGTGACGATTTTTCGGCCTTCATGGCCAAGGCGGTGCCGGACAGGATCCGGCGGCGGGCCTTACGCATGCTCTGGCGTTCCAACCCGGTGTTGGCAAACGTTGATATGCTGGTCGATTATGGCGAGGATTTCACCGATTCCGCGATGGTCGTCGAGAACATGCAAACCGCCTATCAGGTCGGCAAAGGCATGTTGAAACACATAGAGGAAATGGCCCGTCAGGCAGAGGAACGCGAGAACCCGCCAGAGGTGCAGGATCCCGAAACACCCGAAACCGACGAGGCACCAATGCAACCCGATGACGCAGAACACGACACTCTTGTGTCGGCGGACCAGACGGCATCTACGACTATCGCATCGGTTGACGCCCCAAATGAGGATGCGGATGATGTTCGTTCTGGACCAACCCCGCGCAGGATGAAATTCACTATCAAGGAGAGCGTCGCGTGAACGCTGCCGAAGACTATAAAATTCCTTCCGAGGACCGTTTGCGCGCTGATTTGTACAATTTCATCGGGTTGATGCTATCTGGGCCGCCGGGACAGATGCTGTTGGATCAATGTACTGGCTTGTCTGGCGATGACAGTGAACTTGGCAAGGCAATTGGTGCCCTGTCGCGCGTTGCGCGGGTGTCCAAGCCCAAGAAGGTCGAGAGCGAATTCAACGCTTTGTTTGTTGGATTGGGTCGGGGCGAACTCTTGCCCTACGCCAGCTATTATCTGACTGGATTTCTGAACGAAAAACCGCTGGCAACACTGCGCACTGATATGTCCACGCGCGGGATGACCCGTTCGCCCAATGTTTATGAACCCGAAGACAATATCGCCTCCCTGATGGAAATGATGGGCGGCATGATTGTCGGGCGTTTTACCAAACCTGCGGATCTTGCGGACCAGAAGGTCTTCTTCAACAGACATATCGCGCCTTGGGCCGGACATTTCTTTTCCGATCTTGAAGCGGCAAAAAATTCAGTCCTCTACGCGTCTGTGGGCAGCGTCGGACGGGCCTTTATGGAGATTGAGCGCGAAGCGTTCAGAATGACAGCGGCCTGATCAGGACCGTGTTTAACCGGTGGGGATGCCCGCCATCACAAGGGAGGGAGACATCCCCATGACCAAGAAGACCGAAGACGGTTCAAGCCGCCGCGATTTTCTCAAGCTGGCGGGAACTGCTGCGCCAGCTGCCGCCGTGGCACTTGCCGCTGGTACTTCAGCTGCTGATGCCAAACCGGCCGATCTGGCATCCGAAACGATGCAAGACACCGCGCATACCCGCGCATATCTCGACAGCGCCCGTTTCTAGGACGCCGTAAACAAACGATCCAAAGACGACTGGTTGCGTGACGCCCGACTGTCTGAGGCCACAACATTAACCAAGCAAGCACGGGCCAAGCCCGCGTAAGCAAGGGAGACCCAAAATGCTAAGGAAAAAGACCAACGGGGTTGCGCGACGCCCCCAGCGGACCGGCATCCTGTCTGACATCGCTGAAAAATCTGTAGACCGCCGCGCGTTTTTGCGCGGGTCCGGTCTGGCCATCGGGGGGCTTGCCGCAATTTCGGCAACTGCCGGGTCGGTCACACAGGCCAACGCCGCCACCGCTGTGAACGGTGCCGTTGAAACCATCAAATCCGTCTGTACCCACTGTTCCGTGGGCTGTACCGTGATCGCAGAGGTCAGCAATGGCGTCTGGACCGGGCAGGAACCCGGCTGGGACAGCCCGTTCAACCTTGGCGCACATTGTGCCAAAGGGGCTGCCGTACGCGAACATGCCCATGGCGAACGCCGTCTCAAGTATCCGATGAAAAAAGAAGGCGGCGAATGGAAGCGCATTTCATGGGATCAGGCGATCAACGAAATCGGCGATGGCATGATGGACATCCGCGAAGAGTCGGGTCCGGATTCCGTGTACTGGTTGGGGTCTGCCAAGCATAACAACGAACAGGCCTATCTGTTCCGCAAGTTCGCGGCCTATTGGGGCACCAATAACGTCGACCATCAGGCGCGTATCTGTCACTCTACCACAGTTGCTGGTGTGGCGAATACATGGGGCTACGGCGCCATGACCAACAGCTACAACGACATCCACAATTCCAAAGCGATCTTTATCATCGGCGGCAACCCTGCCGAGGCGCATCCCGTGTCCCTGCTTCACGTGCTGAAAGCCAAGGAACAGAACAACGCGCCGGTGATCGTCTGTGATCCGCGTTTCACCCGCACGGCGGCCCATGCTGATGAGTATGTGCGTTTCCGTCCCGGCACCGATGTGGCGCTGGTCTGGGGTATCCTGTGGCATATTTTTGAAAATGGTTGGGAAGACAAGGAATTCATCCGCACCCGTGTTTGGGGCATGGACCAGATTCAGGACGAAGTGGCCAAATGGACACCTGAAGAAGTTGAACGCGTCACCGGTACGCCGGGCGAACAGCTGCGCCGCGTTGCGCGCACCCTGGCGAACAACCGTCCCGGCACCGTAATCTGGTGTATGGGTGGCACACAGCACACCAACGGGAACAACAACACCCGCGCCTATTGTGTGCTTCAGCTGGCTCTTGGCAACATGGGCACCGAAGGCGGCGGCACCAATATCTTCCGTGGCCACGACAACGTACAGGGCGCGACCGATCTGGGCGTTCTGTCTCACACCCTGCCGGGCTATTATGGTTTGTCCGCAGGCGCCTGGGCACATTGGGGCCGCGTTTGGGGTGAAGACAGCGACTGGCTGAAAAACCAGTTCGCGATGACCAAAGACTCCGACGGCAAGGACAAGTCACTGCAAAACCTCACCGGTATTCCGGTGTCGCGCTGGATTGACGGGGTGCTGGAAGATCCTGACAACATGGACAACCCGGACAAGGTGCGGGCCATGGTTCTGTGGGGTCATGCGCCAAACTCGCAGACCCGTCAGAAGGAAATGAAAACGGCGATGGAAAAGCTGGATATGCTGGTCGTGATCGACCCCTATCCAACAGTTTCCGCCGTTCTACATGACCGCACCGATGGCGTCTATTTGTTGCCTGCCTGTACCCAGTTTGAAACGCGTGGCTCTGTCACAGCGTCAAACCGGTCACTCCAGTGGCGTGACAAGGTGGTTGATCCGCTGTTCGAAAGCCTGCCGGATGAGGTCATCATAGCCAAATTTGCCAATAAATTCGGCTGGGCGGACCGTCTGTTCCGCAACATCGAAATGGACGATTCCGAAACGCCAAATGTTGAATCCATCACCCGTGAATTCAACCGTGGTATGTGGACTGTCGGCTATACCGGCCAGTCGCCCGAGCGCATCAAGAAGCATATGGCGAACCAGCATACCTTTGACCGCACCACCTTGCAGGCCGTTGGTGGCCCCGCAGATGGCGACTACTATGGGATGCCATGGCCATGCTGGGGCACGCCAGAGATGAACCATCCCGGCACACCCAACCTTTATGACATGTCCAAACGTGTCTCTGAGGGGGGTCTGACCTTCCGTGCCCGCTTTGGTGTGGAACGTGACGGCGACAACCTGTTGGCCGAAGGCGTCTACAGCAAGGATTCCGATATTCAGGACGGCTATCCCGAATTCACCTTCCAGATGCTGGTTGATCTGGGCTGGGACAGCGAGCTGACAGAAGCAGAGCGCCGTTCAATCGCACAGGTTGCCGGTGTTTCGCTTGGTGACGTCAAAGAAGGGGATGTCGGCAATTCCGATGATGGAGAGGAAGCAACGGATACCTCTTCCGCCAGCGGTTTGACCTCCGGCACAGGCACACAGGGTGCATCCGAAGAAGTAGGCGAACAATCCATGTCGCCCTTCCCGTCGGACTTCAACGAGAAGGCCAGCAAAATCAACTGGAAGACCGACCTTTCCGGCGGCATCCAGCGGGTTGCGATTGCGCATGAATGTGCGCCCTTTGGCAATGCCAAGGCCCGTGCGGTTGTCTGGACCTTCCCGGATCCGATCCCGGTCCACCGCGAGCCGCTTTATACCAACCGCCGTGATCTGGTTGAGGATTACCCAACATATGAGGATCGCAAGTTCTACCGCCTTCCGACCATGTATGCCTCGATCCAGAAACAGGATTTCAGCAAAGACTACCCCATCATCCTGACCTCCGGTCGTCTGGTGGAATATGAGGGTGGTGGTGATGAAACCCGCTCAAACCCCTGGCTGGCCGAACTTCAGCAGGACATGTTTGTCGAAATCAATACACGCGACGCCAACAACCTTGGGGTACGTGACGGCAAACAGGTCTGGGTTGAAGGTCCCGAAGGTGGCAAGGTCAAAGTGATGGCCATGGTCACTGAACGGGTGGGTGAAGGCGTTGCCTTTATGCCGTTCCACTTTGGTGGCCATCTTGAAGGCGAGGACCTGCGGAGCAAATACCCCGACGGTGCCGACCCTTATGTTCTGGGCGAAAGTACCAACACCGCACAGACCTACGGCTATGACTCAGTCACGCAAATGCAGGAGACAAAATGTACTCTCTGCAAAATTTCAGCAGCATAAGGAGACTAACCAATGGCAAGAGCAAAGTTTCTCGTCGACGCCGAACGCTGCATTGAATGCAACGCCTGCGTCACCGCCTGTAAGAACGAACATGAGGTCCCTTGGGGCATCAACCGGCGCAAGGTCGTCACGATTAACGACGGCAAACCGGGGGAGCGGTCAATCTCGGTCGCTTGTATGCATTGTTCCGATGCGCCCTGTATGGCCGTCTGTCCGGTAGATTGTTTTTACCAGAACGAAGAAGGGGTGGTTCTCCACTCCAAGGATCTGTGCATCGGCTGCGGGTATTGTTTCTACGCCTGCCCGTTTGGCGCACCGCAATATCCGCAGGCTGGCAACTTCGGATCCCGCGGCAAGATGGACAAATGTACCTTCTGCGCCGGTGGCCCCGAGGAAAACCACTCGACGGCAGAATTCGCCAAATACGGGCGCAACCGGATCGCCGAAGGCAAACTGCCAATCTGCGCCGAGATGTGCTCAACCAAGGCGCTTTTGGCGGGTGATGGTGACGTCGTCTCCGGCATCTACCGCGAGCGGGTGGTTGCACGCGGTTTCGGTTCGGGTGCCTGGGGCTGGGGTACAGCCTACGATCAAAAAGGCGGTTGATACCGACCATCCGACTATGTGAACACCAAAGGGCGATCCGACGGGTCGCCCTTTTCGACAAACATCCACTAAGGATCTGACATGCTGCGCGCCCTGATCGCTTTATTGCTGACCCTGTCTTTTATTTCGACTGCAAATGCCCAAGACGCCGCGACACCTGATCGCAGTGCCACTGGCGGTGCGCAGACTCTTGACGATATTCTGGCGCGCCAGCGTGGCGAGGATGTGGACAACAGTTTCCGCAGTCAGGCAACCGGCGATCCTGACAGCGCCGCCGGCATGGCTGAGCAACTGGGCACATTGGGCGGGGCTTCTGATCCTGAACTCTGGCGTGCCCTGCGGTTTGACACCGCTGAGGTGAGGGCCTCCAACAAGGGCCCGGCGGCGACGGTTCTGATTCAGGACGGCGGCATGAGATGGCTGCGCTTTCGTGAGGGGCCGCTGGCAACCTATGGGGCTTATCTGCTGATCGGTACGCTCGTTTTGCTGGCCTTGTTCTACCTGATCCGCGGGCGCATCACGATCGACGGTGAGAAGACCGGCCATAAAATCCTGCGCTTCAAGATGATCGAACGTTTCGGCCATTGGCTGTTGGCGGGATCCTTCATCCTGCTGGGGCTGACCGGGCTGATCTCCCTATTCGGACGCAAAGTGCTGATCCCCGCATTCGGCCATGAGGCTTTTGCCTTCCTCGCCGTCGGCTCCAAATGGGTGCATAACAACGTATCATGGGCGTTTATGCTGGGGCTGGTGATGGTCTTTGTCATGTGGGTCATCCACAACCTGCCCGACCGCACCGATATCAACTGGCTGCTGAAAGGGGGCGGCATCTTTTCCAAGGGCCACCCGCCGGCCAAAAAATTTAATGCTGGGCAAAAGATGATCTTCTGGTCCGTGATCGTACTGGGAACCTCCATTTCTGTCTCTGGCCTGTCCCTGCTGTTCCCCTTCGAGATCAACATGTTTGCCGCAACCTTCGCCAAGCTGAACGCATTGGGTATCTCCGGCGCACTTGGCCTGGGAGAGCTGCGCGAGGTGCTGGCACCCCATGAGGAAATGCAATACGCCCAGCTGTGGCATGCCATGATGAGCTTTCTGATGATGGCGGTTATTCTGGCGCATATCTATATCGGGACCGTCGGCATGGAAGGTGCCGCGGATGCAATGACCAGCGGCGAGGTCGAAGAACAATGGGCGCGTGAACATCACTCCCTCTGGGTTGAAGAGGTGATGGACAAGAACACGGGCACATCCAATACCCCACCGGCGCAATAACAATGTACACCAACACATCAATTCCACCCCACGGTGCAGGGAGAGATCAAAGATGAAAGCCATGATGCTTGCTTTTCTGGCCGTAGCCGTCATTGCTGTCGGCTCAAATGTGGTTCTTAAACAGGCCGGGTTCTCCAGCCAGGACCGCACGTCAAGCTCTTCGGTAAGACTTGACAACTGAACCCAACAGGGCCGGTAGGAAACCACAATGAACGACATCTGGGCCGGTATGCAGGCGGCTTTCCGCCTGATTTTTACGCTTGATGCGGACCTTGTGGAAATCACCCTGCTGTCGTTGCGCGTCAGCCTCTCGGCCTTGGTTGTGGCCTCGGCCATCGCCTTGCCCTTTGGCACCTGGCTGGCCATCCGCCGCTTCCGGTTCCGCCGCACCGCAATTGCCACGTTAAACGCGCTGATGGGTCTGCCCCCGGTTGTCGTCGGGCTGATCGTTTACCTGTTGCTGTCACGTTCAGGGCCATTCGGTGTGCTTGGCTTGTTGTTCACACCCACGGCGATGATCATTGCGCAGGTGATTATCATCACCCCGTTGATTGCCTCCATCACCCATCAGGCGATGCGCGAGCTTTGGGCGGAATATCATGACCTGCTGATTTCCCTGAACACCAGCAAACGCCAACGGGTGATGACCCTGATCTGGGACGGCAGGCGCACTTTGATGACAGCTGCCCTGGCCGGGTTCGGCCGCGCCATTGGCGAGGTCGGTGCCATCATGATCGTCGGTGGCAACATCGATCATGCGACACGGGTGCTGACAACGGCAATCGCACTGGAAACCGGTAAGGGCGATTTTGCCCTTGCACTTGGATTGGGTTTTGTCCTGATTGCGCTGGCGCTGGTGGTCAACCTGACCATTCACGCCCTGTCACGCACCGAACGCGAGGGCACATGGTAGATCCGCAAATGTCAGTCTCCCTTGCCGATGTGGTGGTCAAACGGCGCGGTAAAACCGTGCTGGGGCCGATCAACCTTGACCTTGGCGGCGCGGGGTTCACCATGGTGATTGGCCCCAACGGTGCCGGCAAAACCACCCTGCTCAAGGTGCTGCATGGGGTTGAACGTGTCTCTGGCGGAACGGTGCAATGGTCGGTTCCCGATGATCAGGCGCGGCAGGCACAGGCCTATGTCTTTCAAAGCCCGATCATGCTGCGCCGGTCGGTACGGCAAAACCTGTCCTATCCGCTTCAGCTTCTGGGGCTGCCAAAATCCGAGATTACCCGCCGCGTGGACCAATGGGCAGGCAACATCGGCCTTCAGGACGCGCTGGACTCCCCCGCCCCGCGCCTGTCCGGTGGCGAGAAACAAAAGCTCGCCTTGGGGCGTGCGCTGATCCGTCAGCCCAAGGTGCTGTTTCTGGATGAACCCTGCGCCAATCTTGATGGCCGCTCTACCCGCGAGATTGAATCCCTTTTAACCGCCGCAGCCACTGCGGGAACAAAAATCATCATGACAACCCATGACATCGGTCAAGCCAGACGGCTGGCCACGAACATCCTGTTCCTGCTGGGCGGTGCCCTGCATGAAAGCGGCCCTGCTTCCGAATTTTTCAACAGCCCGCGCACATCCGAGGCAAAGGCATTCCTCAAAGGAGATATCGTCGAATGATCCGTACCGTTCTTGCCCTGCTTTTTTTCTTTACGACACAGCTGAACGCTGAAACCATGAAGCTTGCAGTGACAACCAGCTTTAACAACTCTGGTCTGTCAGACGTCCTGTTGCCCGTCATCCAGGAGGACATCGGCCTTGAGGTGCAATTGCTGATCGTGGGTACGGGACAGGCGATCCGCTTGGGCGAAGCCGGCGACGTCGACGCCATTCTTGTGCATTCCAAACCTGCCGAAGAGGCATTTCTTGCCGCGGGTCACGGCACCCATCGTCGTGAAATCATGTATAACGACTTTGTCCTGATCGGCCCTGCTGCCGACCCGGCCAAGATCAAGGGCAGCGATACCACCGTTGACGCCTTGCAATTGATCGCCGGCGCCCAATCTCCCTTTGTCAGCCGGGGCGATGACAGCGGCACCCATAAAAAGGAGCTGTCCCTGTGGAAGGCTTCATCCCTTGACCCGGCGGCCTTTGGCCCATGGTACAAGGCGGTTGGGGCAGGCATGGGGGCCAGCCTGAACACCGCATCCGGGCTTGATGCCTATATTATGGCGGACCGCGCGAGCTGGCTGAACTTTGGCAATAAGGCCGGGCTTGAACTGCTGTTCGCTGGTGACCCGGTGTTGTTCAATCAATATGCCTATCTGCCGGTTAACCCCGAACGCCACCCCCACGTCAACACCGATGCCGCCGCTGCATTGGAAAACTGGCTGGTGTCCGACAAGGCCGCGCAATTGATCAATGATTATAAGATCAACGGCGAAGCCCTGTTTGTGTTCAACGCCAAGCCCTAAGGCGACACTATTCGAAACCTGTGGTGGGCAAGCACAGCAATGCCCACCGCAACCGCCCCAAGATAGATAGGCTCTGGCCGTGCCAAAAGCCCAACCGCAATGGCCAGCCGACAAATCACCCACCCATGCCCAAGGGGGGCCTTGTCAAAACACGCAAGCGCGCTGGCCACGAGAAACAGCGCCAATACAAGCCGGGCCAGCAGGCCGAACAAGGGCAGGATCTGCACCCCGTTTTCATAGCCGGGCAGAAAATCGTTGCTTAGGCTGGAAGGATCGACAAGGGCCTGTTCCACAAGCAACAGCTCGGGATAAAACGCAAAGACAAAGGGGATTGAAAACATCACGATCCCGGATCTGACCGCACTGATCCCCGTCGCCATCGGTTCGGTTTTGCTGATGGTTGCCGCAGCAAATGCCGCCAGCGCAACCGGCGGCGTGATCGCCGATGCAACCGCGAAGTAAAAGATGAACATATGCGCCGTAAACGTCGCAATGCCGAGCCCAATCAACAGCGGCCCCATCAACAAGGCAACATTGATATAGGCCGGTACCGCAGGCATCCCCATGCCCAGAAATACGGCCAGCACCACGGTCACCCCAAGGGCCAATAGTTTAAACGGCACGGCCCCCTGCCCGCCCAGATCCAGCGCAAGCAGGAAGCGCAGCACATCAGTTGCAACAAACTTCGACAGGCCGGTGAAGTTCAGACAGACATCAATCACAGTCACCGCAAGAAACATCAGATAGAGGGACGAAACAAGGATGCCCGCCTCTGCCAATGCATCCAGCGCCCTGCGCGGGGCCTTGCGAAAGTCCCGGTCCAGAAACAACAACAGGAACACAAAGACGGCACCCCACCAACCGGTACCGCCCGCATCCCCTGCCGCATTCTGATAGACCTGCAAGATCCACGGCAGACCCGTCGCGCGGCAGACCCCGTCAAACGTAGTGGTTTCAACACCCATCAGCCAGCCAAGAACACCACAGCCAACCGCATCCTTTGGCGTCAGCAGCAACGTCAGAATCAACAGGATCGGCAGGACAATCTGCAACAGATGCACAATATCGCGGCGCGACATCAACATATCTTCGCTCAAGGCACCATCGGCATGGATCCCCTGTTTGCGCGACTGAAACATCACCGTCAGGAACAGACAAAAGAAATAGGCAAGCGCGGGAATGGTCGCTGCGATAATAACGTCGCCGTAAGGGGTTGCCGTCATTGCCGCCAGAACAAACGCCGCCACCCCCATCACTGGCGGCATAATGGCCCCGCCGGAAGATGCCGCCGCCTCCACCCCACCGGCAAAGGTTGGTGAAAACCCGCGCTTGATCATCATCGGAATGGTCAGAACACCGGTCGACATCACATTGCTGACCGGCCCGCCGGTGATCGTGCCAAACATCGCAGAAGAGATAATCGCCGCATGGGCCGGTCCCCCACGCAAATGACGTGTCCAGCGCACGGCAAGTTTGATCAACGTCCGACCACCCGCAGATTTACCAAACATCGCGCCCAATACGATATAGGGGAACACCACGTTCATGATGACATAGATGAACCGCCCGAACATCCCGGAGGCGTTGTTCACCAGCGCATCATGCACATTGGGCCGACCGTCCAGAAAGCTGCGTGGCTCACCGCCGAGTTTGGTCATCAGATATTTATTGATGTCGTCAGGCCCGTGAAAATACCACACCAGCACGGTTCCAATGGTGTAAAGTGCCATCGCCAACGCCACCAGCACCAGCGACAGGCCCCAGACCCTGACGGTATATCCCAGAAACACCAACATGCAGGCACCCATGATCATCACCAGCCAGACCCCGGTGGTGCTGACACATTGCGGATCATCCACGGTATCCGGCAGCGGCAGACCATAGTCCCTGGCAAAGGCAATTTCTGCCTCAAGAGTCTGGGCAATCAGACGCGCCCGATCTCCATTCAGCAAATCAATCAGACAAACACTGTCGATCTCGATCAGAAAGGTCAAAGAGATCAGGGCCGCCGCCCCGACCAACGCAACATCCATCAACAGGCCAAACCACGCATGCGGCGTGCCCCGCCATGCCCGCCACATGGAGTGGTTCAGCGCAACAATCCCCATCATCACAAGGAAAACAAGGGGGTAGAACCATTCGGTGGCGAAGGAACGAACCCGCAACGTGTCATTGCCGCTAAGCGCGCGCCAGAGCTCTGTCCAGCCGGGGATGGCGGGGGTGCTGTGGATCATCCCAAGTAGGACGAAACCCAAAGCAAGGGCATAAAGCCAGCGATTGTGAAAAACCGCCAAGGGGCGCTCGGCGTTGTCAGCGTTCAATCTATCCCCTTTCTACGGCCTCAACAGCATTGCGGTTCGGCACCGCACCGGCAACAACCCATGTTCTGCGCACGCCGCTTAGCTGTCTTTGGCACAGTCGGGGATTTCATATCCCGCGTCTTCCCATGCCCGTGCGGCACCCTTGTGATATGTGATGGGATTGGCCCCGCACATGCCCAGACCCGGATTGTCATAATTCACCGTATTGCCAAAAGGGGCCTTGGCCTTCAGCGCATCCAGAGAGGCGATATAGGCCGCGACCAGATCGTACACCAATTGCTCATCCATATCCTTATGCACCACATCCCCGCCGATGGTGGCAAAGGCACGAAAGGTATCGTCTTCTGACACAAGCTGCCAGTTGTCACCCAAAATTGCCGACAGCTCTGACACGGGGGCGGTAAACGGCGCGCTGCCCGGTGCGGTACTGTATTTCTGCATCGCCTCGCTTTCGTAAACCTCCTTTGGCATCGACCACGCGGTTAGCCGGCCTGCCGCGCCAAGGGTTGAAATCCGCCCGCTGGGAAACAGCTCTGGCAAGACAACAGCGTCCGGCTCTCCGCCGCTGATGATGGAGGTGGCTTGCCCCCAATTGGACTGAATCCCCTCATACCCCTCTCCATCCTTCAATCCTGTGATGATCTGGATCATTGCACGCGCATTGGTCAAAGCGCCCCCGCGTGGGGGACCGTTAAAAACCTTTTTCCCGGCAAGCCCGTCCCAGCCGGATAGGCCCTTGGCGTCATAGGCATAAAGGAAAAATATACCCAAGGTATAAGGGTAAACAGCCCGCAGATTGCTGGCCAGCTCCGCCCCGCGTTCCGCCCCCAGTTTGCCAAAAGGACCCACACCACGGCTCATCAGAAACGGCAAAACATGCGGGGTACTGGCAATATCGGTCTTGCCCTCGGCGACATTCTGCAAGGAGTTGGTCAGGGTCTGCCCATCAAGCAGTTGAATATTGGCGATCCCGCTTGTCCCGGCAATTTCGGCCATATGGCTGGTGGCCAGATAGGTCGATCCGCCCGGACTGGTGGTTTCAGCAGTAATATTAACCTGTGCCGTCGCTGCCGTTGCGGTCAGGGTACCCGCAAGCAGAAGAGCAAATCCTGTCAGTCTCATAGGTCACACCCGAAATCAGCTTTCCATATTCAGAGCCTCTCAAAGGCGAATTGTCAGGGCAAGCTATTTGTTATGATCTGCTATGGCTGAACCCGATTTATCAAACCCCAATCCACCCGCCTTTGTCACGCCCCGCGACCCTCGTGTCACACTCAAACCCGTAGCAAAGGGGGCGACATGCCTTTGAAATTGCATTGTCAGCTTAGTTTAGAAATGCATTGGGTGTATTCTGGCCGGTATCGGTGCCGCAATGAGGCCACCGTCGTCGGCATCTTCGCTCCCTGAAAGCTTTGGGGGCAACCGAAGCTGCCCCCAAGAAGTTTATGACTGTACGCCCTTCACTGAACCCTTCAGTTTTGAATGGGGTCAACAGGGCCAAAGTTGGGTTCACCCAGCACATCAGCACTCAACAGATACATACCCGAGTTCGCGAAGGCCCAGATAAGGTTTCTGTCCCATTCAACAAAGATGCTTTCGACCGGCGTAATGTAGGATCGTGGATCATTCAGATCATCCGTCATCGGCGGGATGAAATATCCCGCAATCGTCGCATTCATGGGGTCGGTGATATCAAAGATCTGAACGCCAGCGTTGTTGAACGGGTAAATCGCAAGGTTTTCATCCGCTTCCCCCGGCGCAAAGAACGGTGTGGGCCGTTTGGGGCCAAACTTACCCAGACGCTGGCAAAAATCGGTGAAGGCCGCCTCTTTCGGTGGGGTGGGACGCGGCAAGGTCGAAATGATCTCGGGCGCATCCGGCGTACTCACATCAATTACGTAAATATCCTTGTAGGGCTCGTAACAATCTTCGTTCATGGGATAGCCATTCGCCAAAACGATACCGCGCGACTCAACCCGTGTGACGTCGATGTTGTCCCCTTCAACACCACCTACGTTCACCGGCAAATCTATGCTTCCCAGGGCCGTGGGATTGGCGGGATCTTCAAGATCAAGAACGTGAAAGCCTAATCCACCCATAACCGTGTAGCCATATTTGCCACCTTCATCCAATGGAACGGGGGTAGATATGGGCAAACGCGCACCAGTCCAGGAAACACGATTTCCGTACTGTCGCCATTCCTTATACTGCTTTTCCTCGCCCAAGCGTTGCCCCGGCACCCACCATGTGGAGACCCATTTTGGATTATAGGGGTCTTCAACATCAAGGATCATCTGAGCAGGTGAATAGATATAGTTCGGATACTCAATATTGGTGAATGTATTGTCAGGGGCCGCCGTGATGAAAGCATACTTGCCGCCATTATAGTTCGGAACATCAAGCGCACCGGACCCTTCCTGTTTCGTGCCATGCGGGTTCAGGGTGTTGGTGCTGATTTCAGCGATCTGTGTCCACTCTGTAATGCTATCCATTTCATAGATACGCACGCCACGAAACGCCTTGGCGTTTTTGATCGCTTCGACGGCTTCCGGGCTGTCATATTTCTTGCCCTTCAACCCGCCAATCGAGCGTGGAACCTCGAATGATTGGATCATAATCCATTTTTGTAGTTCTTCGTTAAAGGCAATCGACGCCGCCCCAAACCACTCACCATCTTCATAGGTTTTTTCAAGAATGATCTCGAGTTCCTTGGGGTTTGTAATATCGTAGATCTTCAGAATGTGGCGATAGTAGTGGATCATATAACGGCTACCATCCATGTCGACGGTATGCTGCCAGGAATGGCCCGGCTTGACCACGATGGGCCATTGCGCCTCTACCTTCATGTTCTTGATATATGTCTTGTCATCAAGCGCTTCCAAGCTGCCCTCAAACCGACGTGGACCGCTATAGGCATAAAAGGGCGCGGCCTCTGGGTGCGTAAAGACACCTGTTTCTGGATCCAGTCCGTAAGAAGCAGGATCTGGATGTGTCGCTTCCTGTGCTGCGCCACAGGAGGCGAACCCTATTGCCAAAACGGAGGCAGCTAACTTCGTACATAGGTTAGCTGTGCGCCATCTGCTCCCGGCAACCTTGCCAAAATTGCGACTGTTCAAACTCATGGTATGCATATTCTTCCCTTTCGCGGGGTAGTTTTCAAAACCAGCAGGCTGACGTCGTTCTTGCGCCCACACGGTCGGACCCAACTCCCGGTCCCCGACGCCCATGAGCGTATATCGATCGGTCGGCTCTCCTAGTCCGAACCTGCAAAACTCGATATCGATAAAACCAATAGCTAAAGCGGGACCGCGGGCGGTCTTGGTGGGTCCACACTGGCGAAGTTGAGCGCATACCTACAACTGTTGGTAGGGTGCCAAAACGATGGCACACTCAAACACTTAGGAAATAATGGAAAGTACGAAACAGCTGCCGCTACTTACAGCCACCTGATGCCCAGGCCCGCAGGTTCAGTTTGAAACCACCGCCATAGGGATGCTTTTTCGAAACAGCATTGTCATTATCCGCCTTCACATATGTGGTGCCTTGGGTACACAGCGCGTCCTTGGTCCACTGATGGCAATTTGAACAGCTCTGTTCCTTCCACAGCTCCTCAGGCAAACCTTCAATCGGGGCGAACAGTGGCGAAAGAGTCACCAGCTCCTCAATGCTTTTGCCGATGATCGCAGGGTCACCACCGGTGAACGGCATCTGAAAGGTCAGTTCCGGCCCCATTGGCACCGCCGCCGCGCGGGACGCCACAACAACGCTGTCGTCTGTCGATGGCTCTGCCGTTTCGCGCTCCGCCTTTTCCGCCAGAATCTTCAACTCAAAGGCAGCAAATTCGGCATAAATCCCTTCAGGGAACGCCGACAGATAGGCTTCATAATCCGCAGCCTCGCCCGAACTTTGAGCCAGACCAATCAGGCGCTGTTGCTCTGCCGTGGTGTCCACAGGTTCTTCTGCCGGGGTGCGTTCCGCATCGACGATACGATCCAGCAAATCCCGTGCTTCATCAATGTATTTGCTATTCGGATAGCCACGCATAAACAGGACAACCGGCACCGGATCCGTGCTGTTCTTGACCGATGCCCATAATTGTTCCTCGGCCTGCTCTTCTTCGCTTAACGCAACGCCAGCAGTGAAAAAGAAATCCCCGGTCAAGGATGAGCTGTCCCAAGGCGTTTGCCGCCCATCGGTCTGCGCAATCACCTCGACACGGACATTCTTGAACAATTGCTCAATCGGCACACCGGCAACCGGAATTTGGTTTGCCAGCGCTTTGGTAAAGGGGCTGTTGTCCCCCGTGCCGTCCAACGCCACCGCGCCGGGAGCCGTGGAATACGCCAGAAACGTGCCGGTGGGCGATTTCATCTCGGCCAGACCATTGTCGTTCAGCTCTGGAATGGCATCAAACGGGTTGTTCCGGCAGGCATCCAGAATAACGATATTGGTCTTGTTCTTGGCCGAAAACATCTGACGCAGCACCGCCTGTGCCGGTACACCAACAAGGCTCAGATCCGCCGCATTGCCAAGGCTGGCATCGGTCGGCAATAGGAAGTTCGACCCAAAGGATTGCACCGCATGGCCCGCGTAGTAAAACAGGCCGGTCGCCTCCTTGCCACCTTTGCGCAGATCGCGACCAAACTGGGCAATGGCGCGGTTCATGGTCACCTGATTGGCATCCGACAACACCGTCACCTCAAAACCACGCGCCTCAAGCGTTCTGGCCATCAGTTCAGCATCAGGCACCGGATTGTCCAATGGGGTCACCGAACTATAGCCGCCATTGCCGACGATCAGCGCAATGCGCGGTCCGTCGGTTTGCGCCAATACACTCTGGGCCATCCCCCAAACCATCACAGCAATCAACAGGGCCATCCGGCCAATCGTTACTCTCACGTTCAACGCCCTTTTGTCATCAGTTACTCAGCACTTTGAATTCAATGCGCCGGTTTGCCCAACGTCCCTCACTGGTATCGTTTGTCGCAATCGGACTGCTTTCACCGTATCCCTTGCTCACCAAAACCTCCGGGTTAAGGTCGCGTGATTGCAGATACCGTTTGACCGAGGCCGCCCGTTTTTCCGACAGGATCTGGTTGTTGCTATCGCTGCCAACAGAATCCGTATGGCCACCGACTTCGATAACCATATTGGGACAACGGGCGATGATACCGGCCAAGCTGTTCAGCAAGGGTTCGCTCTTGGCATCATGACGAGCACTGCCAGAAGGGAAATAGATGTTCCCGGTCCGCGACAGGATTTCAAACCGACCCTTGCAGGCCTCGCGGTCAAAATCACCCTCAACCTCAAGCGCCACTGATTCCGGTTTTTCTGTTGCCGCCGGAGCGGCATCCGCCGTTGTACCGTTGCGCGCAAAAACAAAATCAAATGAAATCGTGGCAGAGGGCACAATCGTCACATTCGCCGCATCCTGCAATTTACCCAACCCCTCGGTCAGGTTGAACTCATCCACACTGACCGAAATCGGCGTGGTGCTGGCCACCGATACAAGATCCTCGTTCAACAGAGTCACGGCAACCTCTGCATCAAATGTCTTGCTGATCCCATGCAGGTCCATCGTATAGCTTACCGGCACAGTTTTGCGCCGAACCTGCGCAAGGTCACTTAACACCGCCGCATCAATCTGGGTGGTGATCGTGGCACTGGGGAATTTGAAGGTTTCAAAAAACAAAAACCGCATGCGCACATTGCGCAGATCAATTTTGGTATCAACGGAATCAAGCAATACCCGCACCTCGGTCGCACCATCCGGTGCGATGGTGCCCTCCAGCGTGGCAAAGCTGCTGGATTCCACCACCGTCTGTTTCTTCACCGACTGAAAATTCAGGGCGGACATCTCGGATTGCAGGGTCCAGCCGCCGGCAAAGGGATTTTGCTGCGCCTCTGCGCTCTGGCCAATCGCCATAAACGATACGGCGGTGGCCAGCAAAAAGGCGTGAACGACAGCGCGGAAACTACTCAAATAAATCATTGTCTTCTCCTATATGCTCGAAAATCCGGGCAAGGACGGTTATGCTAAAATCAAAGACAGTCTTGCACGACACCGACTGTCGAGCCACAGATTTTTTATCGATCTGCCCGATCTGTGTCGCGGCCCGACACAAATTGCTCTGCACGCAACAGATCATCCGGTGTGGTGATTTTGAAATTCGCGGTATCCCCGCGCACAATTCCCACCTCTGTCCCCATCGCGCGCACGATTTCGACATCATCTGCCGCATCACCATAATAAGCGAGATGCGCCTGTTGCAAGACTTCAAAGTGAAATCCTTGTGGAGTCTGTGCCCGCCACAAACCGTCCCGCGCCACCGGCGTTTTCGCGACACCACCCTCTGCCCGCCACAGGGCGTCCACCACTGGCAGGGCGGCAAAAGCCGCATCAGACGTCGCAAGTGCCCCGATCACCTCGCGCACGATGCGCGGTGTTACAAAGGCCCGCGCCGCGTCATGCACCAGCACATAATCCGGGGTGTGACCGGCCAATGCCTGCAACCCGTTCATCACCGATTGCACCCGTGTCTCCCCGCCAAAAGCCGCAGGCAAAAGTCGGCTGTCCGTTACCCCTCGCAAGGCCTGCGCATAAAGCATCCGATCATCCGGGTGGATCACCGTCTGGACATGGGCAACCTCTGACAAATCCAGAAACATATCCAGACATCGGCGCAGCGCGCAAATACCAGCAACCGGCAGATATTGTTTCGGCGTGTCCGCACCAAACCGGCGGCCACGCCCGGCAGCGACAATCAAAATCGCGGTTTTTCTATCCGTGTGTGCAGGTGAATCGCTCATATCAGCGACCACTTACAACATTTGCCTGCCCGTTACAGCAGTGCTTCAGACAAAACTACGTAACGTGCGCAAAGCGCCATCCAGCGCTTTGCCGTCCGGGTCTTGCAGCGCCGCTTCGCGCAGGCGGTTCATCCAGGCTGCCGCATCTTCTCTGCCCTGCAACAACTGCGCCGCCCCCATGACACTGCCGAATTTACTCAAGCCTCGTGCATGGGTGTCGGAGTAACCTTTGACTAACCGCCGGTTTTTCAGCAGCTCTACCGCCAGCGCATAATCCCGCGCCACCATGTCAATGCAATCATTCAGCCAACCATCCAGATGCGCCACCTCAACCTGATGCCGCCGGGTCTTCAACCGATAGCCCTTCAGCCCACCCAGAACATGCAACATCAAAAACGCGCGCAGCGTATGGGTGCGCAACCGCCGCCCTTTGCCAAACAACCGGCCCAACAGCGCCATACGTTTTGGGTTCGCTTCCCATTTCGCGCCCATACGCGCCGGCATCAGGCTGGCCACTTCCTCTGCGCGGGGATGAAAGAACTCCGTCAGCTCAACCAGATTGGCCTCCTTGGCACCCATTTCCTGCCGAATGCGGCTCAGACGCGGGGCGCGCGATTTCAGGTCAGCCACCCGAATGATGTCGTCATAGGCCATGGCATTGGCGATATATTTCGCCGCTGTGGCGCTCAGCGTCCAATCTTGCTCTGCACTGTCACGGGCAATTACCGTGGCCAGCCGGTCAAGATAGCTGGCCCCATAGGTGCAATCCTGAAAATCGACAACTTTGGTCAATCCGGCCAGGGCCATGTCCTGTACCGGCGCGGGCAAGGCATCAACCCGTGCTGTCAAACCTTGCCAGACCACTAATTCCTCTGTCGGCCCCTGAAGGACAGGGGCGCTGGCTTTGGCTTCAATCTCTGTCTCTGAAACACCATTTAGAGCCACATCGAATCCGGCGGCAAACGCCCGCAAAGAGGCATCTACGCCCTTGCCACTGGCCCGGATCGCCTCTTCAAACGCCTCTCGCGGAAACGGCAGGGCACCGGACCCCGCAAGCGCACCAAACAGGCTGGAGGAAATGACCGACCCTTGCGCCACCGCCAGATGGTCCATATCGGCAAGGATGAGCTGTTGCGCCGCAACCTCTGCCGCTGCGATCACCTCATCCGCATCAGCGATGCCATCCCCCGGTGCCATCTTTTCCGACACGGCCAAGGCCCGATGGGTTGACCCGATCAGTACCGTGCGGTCCGGCGTCACAAATCCGCGCATGATCGAACGGCCCACTTCCATCATTTCAGAGGCGATCAGGATATCAACATCCCCCGCCGACGGGGCCAGCGCGTAAACCGGTTCCTGATCCGCCGCCGCCATCATCTCGACGTAATAGACCGTGGCGCCGGTGCGTTGCGACACCCCCGCCACACTGGTCGCCTGACAGGTATACCCTTGGGCACGTGCCACCGCTTCGATCCAGCTGGTCAGCACCCCACCGCCCTGCCCGCCCACGGCCATGATCACCAGTTTTATGATCTGGCCCGTGCGCGCATCGGGGGCCTTTTGTGGCAAGACCATATTCATTGCATCACCCCTTCCAACCGCAGGCGTTTGCCATCACGGCGGGTTTGCAGCCAACCGATGATCTTGCTGCGCAAGCCAGCGCGCCATGTCTCAAACCCGCTGGGATTATGGACCACATCCGCACGGTAAAACGACGGGCACAAAACCGCCGCATCCGCAACTTCGCCGCAGTTGCCGCAGCCGACACAGGTCTGATCAATATGCGCAATCGGATCATCGCGCAGCGGATCATCCAGACGCTTTAACGATAAGGACGGACAGCCCGACAGCCGGATACAGGCGTGATCCCCGGTGCAGACATCACTGTCCACACCAAAGCGTGGCACATCCACGCGCCGCCCTTCCTTGATCGCCTTATTGCGAATGGGTTTCTCGCGCCGTTGCTTGTTCAGCATACATTCGGAAGAGGCGACAATCACCTTCGGCCCTTTGAAATCCGTCGTCAGCGCCTCGCGCACCGTATCGCGCACATGGCCCACATCATAAGTGTGATCAATCTGGCGAATCCATTCGACGCCAACACCTTTCAACGCTTCCTTGATCGGATTGCCGGTGGATTTGGTGTCATTCTGCGCACGGCTCGACAGAACATCCTGTCCGCCCGTTGCAGCGGAATAATAATTATCGACGATCACCACCACATTGTCGGACTTGTTGAACACCATGTTCCCGATCGAGGAGCTCAGCCCGTTGTGCCAGAACCCACCATCACCCAGCATCGAAATGGCGCGACGTTCACCGCCCCCGTCAAAGGCCGCATTCGCCGCCGGGCCAAGCCCGTATCCCATGGTTGCGCCGCCAATTTCAAACGGCGGCAATGAGCCGAACAAATGGCACCCGATGTCACCGGTGATCTGATGTTTGCCCAACTCCTGTTCGACCAGTTTCATCCCGGCGAAAATCGGCCGTTCGGGACAGCCGGTGCAAAACCCCGGTGGGCGGATTGGCACAGTTTTGCTCAGGTCCGGGATCGCCGGTGCCTCCACATTCGGGGCGCGAACCTGACCGGGCAACATATCGGGTGCCGCAGATTTCAAAAACGCCGTCACCCCATCCAGCATCACCTGACCGGTATATTCCCCCGCCATTGGCAAAACATCCTTGCCGTAAAGCTTCAGCCGCCGACCCGCTTTATAAAGGTATGACCCCAACTGTTGTTCGATGTGATCTGGCTGCCCTTCCTCGACAATCATCACGTGATCCTTGCCTTCGCAAAAAGCATCAAACTCGTCTCTAACAATGGGGTAAGTGACATTCAGACAGTAAATCGGCACCTCGGTATTGCCAAACACATCCGCCAACCCAAGCCGCTGCAAGGCGCGGATCAAACCATTATACATACCGCCCTGCACGACGATGCCGAGCTTGGCCTTTTCTGGCCCGAACACCTCGTTCAACTTGTTTTCAACGATGAATTTCTCGGCGGCGGGCCAGCGGTTTTTGATCTTATCTTGCTCATGCACGTAGGACATCGGCGGCAGCACCACCCGGTTGAAATCGGACTGCGGGTTGGCGATGGCATCTTTGACCGTCAGCGGCGGCGGCACATTATCGCGGGTCGCGAAACTGCCCGTCACATGGCAGGATCTGATCCGCACCATCAACATCACCGGCGTATTGCTGGCCTCGCTCAACTCAAATCCGTCTTTCACCGCCTTGGTGATCGAAGGCAGATTCGGGCGCGGGTCCAGCATCCAGAACTGCGATTTCATTGCAAATCCGTGGCTGCGTTCCTGCATGATCGAGGACCCTTCACCATAGTCCTCACCGACAATCACCAAAGCACCGCCGTTCACCCCACTGGAACACAGGTTTGCCAAGGCATCAGAGGCCACGTTTACCCCAACCGGCCCCTTGAACGTCACCGCGCCGCGGATCGGATAATGCACAGATGCCGCCAGCATCGCCGCCGCCGCGGCTTCCGAGGCATTGGCCTCGAACCGCACACCCAACTCACCCATCAGCTCTTCAGCATCGGCCAGAACATCCATCAAATGCGAAATCGGCGCGCCCTGATAGCCGCCAACATAGCCCACACCGTTTTCCAACAATGCCTTGGTGATCGCCAGAATCCCCTCGCCGGTAAAGACGTCGCCGTCGCCTTTGCGCAGGTGTTCCACCTCGGCCTTGAATGAACGTTCAGCCATTTTCGCTCCTTAGAAATCGTGCTGGCGGATGTTGCGCAGCATGGTTTGCAACGTGCTGACAAAGGCGCGTTTTTCTGCGTCATCAATGCCTTTGAACATCGCGTCATAAGACGCAGACATATGCGGCCAAAGCCGCCCATTAACTTCGCGTCCAGCATCGGTAATAAACACCCGCGTTGCGCGGCTGTCGTGCTGATCGGTCTCGCGCCGGATCAATCCGTTCAGGTCCAGCGTGTCTAATGCACGGCTTAGGGTCGATTGCTGCACAACCGCATACACCGCCAGTTCACGGATCAGAATACCGTCGATCACCGACAAAACCGCAAGCGAACGCATCTGCGGTGTGGTCAAACCCTGCTCTGCCATTTCGCTGGACATCGATGCGTTATACCGCCCCATGATCCGGTTCATCAGATAGGGCGCAAAATTCTCAAGTCCGATTTCGGCAAGGTCTGGTGTGGCCGTGCCTGTGCTAAGGGGTTTGTTCATCCACCCAGTCCTTTTGCAACGTTAAGCCCCGAACCGCCGCCCAACCCCGGCCCCGGGTGCGTCGAAGCTCCTATATGATAGAGGTTCTTGACCGGCGTACCGTTATTGACCTGACCGGCAACCGGGCGCCAGACAAAAAACTGATCCAAAGTACAGACACCGCCATAGGGATCACCTCCCACCAGATTCACATTCATCTGTTCCAGATCGCGCGGCGAATAGGCCCGCCGGGCAAGTTTGATCTTGTCCCAGTTCTTGATGTGTTTGGACAGGACACCCTCAATCCGGTCGGCAAATGCCTCGCGCATCGCTTCACTCCACGCCGGCACTGTCTCGATCTCGCATGCGGCATCGCCTTTAATCACAGTCGGCGCATCAGGGATCTGTAGCCAAAGGATCGCCTTACCCTCGGGGCAGCGGCTGGGGTCAAGCCGGTCCGGCTGTCCCACACATATCGTTGGCACCACAGGCAACATCCCGCGCTCTGCCTCATTGCTGGATTTCGACACTGCATCGATGCCATCGGTCAGATGAATCAGGGCCACATCTTCCAGCCCTGCAGCCTCCCATTCAACCGGCCCGTCCAACGCGTAATGCAATTGGAAATTCCCCCGCCCGTGGCGGTATTTCTTGGCGGTTTCCGGCGACGACCCGCCAGCGAGCAACCCCTCATAAAGCTGCCCCGGCGCAGTACTGGCAATCACGTTCCTTGCCAGAATCCTCTCCGCCTGTGCAGTCTCTATTCCGACGGCTTTTCCGTTTTCCACGATGATCTTGGTTGCTTCGACACCTGTGCGCAGAATGCCACCGTTGGCCTCAACCAACGACCGGAATGCCGCAGCCGCCTGCCCTGCCCCGCCTTTGACCACAGGTGCGCCTGCCGCCTCCAAAGCAAAGGCAATGACCCGCGACATTTGTCCACCATAGGTCGCCTCTGGTGTCAGCCCGACATGCAGCACCCATGCCGCCCAAAGCGCCTGAACATCCGCTGAGCCATAGCGCGTTTCAAGCCAGCCGCGCGAGGGTTCCATCGCCTCGCCAAACCATGCTTTCAACGGGCCAAGCCCCTTTTTCCACGCCTGTTTCGCCAAAAGGGTCATCGTCTGGCGTGACCACAGGGGCTGCCCCAGCAGCGCAAACAGAAATTCCGCATCCGCCTCAATCGCGCCGACATCGCGACCGTGCTGATCACCGTCCCCTGCCCCGCGCGTATTAAAGGCTGCGATATTTGCCGCACGGTCCATACCCAGAACAAGGGCTGACCCGCCGGGGCGCAAAACGGCAGTGGGATGCGGGCTATGACAAAACGCCAACCCATGTTTACCCAGATCCTCGGCCAGCGCCGCATAGGCCGGGCTGGTCAGGAACAAAACAAAGGTTGCGGCCATCACATCGTGATGAAACCCCGGACACGTCACCGCATCCGAGGTGTACATACAACCGCCAATGCGGTCCTCGCGTTCAACCACCAGGACGCTATCGCCTTTGCGCGACAGCAACGCGGCGGCCACCAGGGCATTGATGCCCGACCCGATTATCACATGATCAAACGCGGCCACCGGCTTAGGCCTTGGGAACCAAAGCCAGCGCCCGGATGGGTGAACCGGTGCCATCCTTGATCTTCAAAGGGGCGGCAATCAACACCGCACCTTTGGCCGGCAGTTTCGACAGGTTGGTCAAAGAGGCCAGCCCAAAGCAATTGTCGCGGTGCAACAGGTTATGCGCCGGATAAGGCGGTTCCATCCCACCGGCCTGCCCCGCATCGGTGCCGATACATTGCGTGCCCCAACCAACGATCTTTTTGCTCAGCAGATATTCAATGCAATCCGGTGTTGGACCGGGGGAATGCGGGCCATTCTCATCCGCATTCAGGAATTTCCCTTCATCCTCCACACGCGAATCCCAGTCGGTGCGCATCACCACCCATTCGCCTTCACCAATCTCGCCGTGTTCTTTTTCCCATGCTTTCACGCCATCAGCGGTCAACAGGAAATCCTCGTTCTTGGCGCTTTCTTCGGAACAATCGATCACGTTCACCGGGGCCACCAACCGCTGAACATCCAGCTTGTCAGTATACCCGTCCGCGTGATCCTTGCCGGTGATCCAATGATGCGGCGCATCAAAATGCGTGCCGGAATGTTCGCCCAGCACCATCCAGTTCCATGCAAAAAACGGGCCGTCATTGTCATATTCACTGATCTTGTGAATCTCGACCTTTGGTGTGGCCTTGGCGAAATCCGCAGGCAGTTGAATGATCGGCGTTTCCGGTCCCAAAACGCCTGTCAGGTCAACAACCTCAACCCCACCAGAGAGCAGCATCGCCCCCAGATTTCCCACTACATCTGATCCATTCATTTCATTCTCCCCCTGAAATGTGCGAGTTCGCCTCGCAGTTGCATCCTGAATCAAAGCTAGACAAAATTACATGCGTTTGCAATTATCTTGTCACGGGGGATGCAAGAAAGATGTCGATCAAGCCAGACGCAGTCATCATCGGAGCGGGTCATAATTCACTGGCCTGTGCGTGCCATTTATCCGCACGCGGCTGGAAAGTTGCCGTTTACGAACAGGCTGATCAGCCCGGCGGCGCGGTAAAAACCGGGGCATATACATTGCCGGGATTTCGCCATGACTGGGCAGCGATGAACCTGTCCTTGTTTGCCGGATCCGCCTTTCATACTGAAAACGCTGAAGAACTCGCCAAACATGGGTTGGGCTTTGCGCCAACGGGCAATCCCTTTGCTTCGGTCTTTCCGGATGGACGTTGGTTGGGCATCTCCAATGATGCGGATCTGACAACCGCGCGAGTGCGCGGGTTTTCAAACGCTGATGCCGACGCCTGGACCGAATTGACCCGTCAATTCCCCGACACAGCCGAATCGGTTTTCGCGGTGCTTGGGTCACCAATGAACCTGCGGGCCATTTCAACGCTGGGTTGGAAGACATGGCGCAAACAAGGGTCCGGCGGCACCCTTGATCTTGCCCGATTCTTGATGATGTCGCCCCGCGCATGGCTGGATCAGACCTTCGAATCCGACCACGTGAAAGCAACCCTTGCCGCATGGGGCATGCACCTTGATTTCGCGCCCGACATCGCCGGCGGCGCGGTGTTCCCCTATCTCGAAGCGATGGCTGGTCAGGCCTTTGGCATGGTGTTGGGACAGGGCGGAGCGGACACGATGACCAATGCCATGGTCCGTATGATCGAAGCGCGCGGCGGGTCGGTGCATTGCAATGCCAAGGTGACAGGTATCAAACACGCCGCCGGTCGTGCCTTTGGCATCATTCTGAAAGACGGCAAATTGATCGAAGCGGAAAAAGCGGTGATCGCCAATGTCTCGCCTGCTGCGCTGCTCAAGCTGACCGGCGGCACTGACGACCCACGTCATGACAGCGCGATGGCGCAATATCAGCACGCGCCGGGCACCATGATGATCCATCTTGCCATGGACGCCCTGCCCGACTGGACCGCGCCGGAACTCAAACGGTTTGCCTATGTGCATATTGCCCCGTCGGTTGACCAAATGGCGCGCACCTATGCGCAGGCCAAGGCGGGTCTGCTGCCTGATGAACCGGTGATTGTCTGTGGTCAGCCCTCAGTGGTTGACCCCTCACGCGCCCCGGCGGGCAAACATGTACTGTGGTTGCAGGTGCGTATGGCACCGGGCCAGATCAAAGGTGACGCTGGCGGCACCATTGCTGACAAAAACTGGCAGGACGCCGCAGAACCTTTTGCCGATCGCGCGCTTGATATTCTGGAACGCTACGCGCCGGGAACACGCAACAAGATCCTTGGCCAACATATCGTCACACCCGACATGCTGGAGGCCGACAACCCCAACCTCGTGGGCGGGGATCAGGTCTGCGGCAGCCATCATTTACACCAACATTTTATGAACCGTCCCGCACGTGGATATGCCGACGGGACCACACCTTTAAGAAATCTTTACCACACCGGGGCCGCCGTCTGGCCCGGTGCGGGCACAGGCGCAGGATCGGGGACGCTGCTCGCCAAGAAATTAGCCGGAAGTTGAACAAAATCAGAAACGGATAAGGGAGAATCCAGATGAAACTGTCCAGAAGAAGCCTTTTGAGAACCACTGCCGCCGCTGCGGCATTTGCCACCGTTGGCCTGCCGACCTTTGCCCAGGCAATCGACGAATTGATCATCGCCTATAACGTCAACCTGCCCAGCTGGGACCCAACCGTGGGCCTGTCTGCGGTGAACCCGACCATTCAAGGGTTCTATCAATCGGTGTTTGATCTGTTTATTCCACAAAACCCCGATCTGACATTTGGCTCTGGCATCATCACCGACTATGGCTGGGGTGAGGGGAATAAATCCATCTGGATGGATGTGCGCGAAGGCGTCACATGGCACAATGGCGATCCTTTGACGGCAGAAGATGTTGCATGGTCACTAGCCCGTGTCGCCAACCCGGACACCGGCAGCCCGATCCAGTTCATCTGGGGCAAGATTACCAATATCAAGGCAGACGGAAACCGCGTGACTGCGGATATGCCGGAATTTGAACCAACCTTCTTTAAATGGATGTCCTTCCTGACCGGCTATGTGATGCCGAAGAAATACTATGAGGAAGTGGGCGCTGAAGGGTTTGAGGCGGCGCCAATCGGCACAGGCCCCTATATGGTCGAGAAATTCGAACGCAACGCTTTTGTGCGCCTCAAGGCCAATGAAAACTACTGGGGTGGCGCGCCGGAATTCAAAACCGTCACCATCAAATTTGTGACCGATGCGGCGTCACGTGTGGCCGAGGTGGAATCCGGCAACTCCCATGTCACGCTGGAAATCCCTTACGAGGAATTTGACCGCCTGAAAGCAAAGGACGGGCTCGAGGGACTGGCCGAACCGATCTCTGACATCGGGATGATTTTCCTGAACGATATCGAGGTGATGACAGACCCTAATGTGCGCAAAGCGGCTGCACATGCGATTGACAAGCAATTGATCGTTGCCCGTCTGTTGTCCGGCTACGGCGTGCCAATCGACACCCTGCAAACACCGGATTACGTGGCCTTTGATGACAGTATCACGGTTGCCTACGACCCGGAGCTGTCCAAGAAGCTGCTGGCCGAAAGTGGCTATAGCACTGACAATCCGGTGAAGTTCAAAATCCAGACCACTAAAGGGTTCAAACCCAAGGATTACGAAATGGTGCAGGCCATTGTCGGGCTGTGGCGCAAGGTTGGTATCGAGGCCGAGATTGAGGTCTATGAAATCGCCAAACACTTTGAGCTGCGCGCCGCGGATCAACTGGCCCCTGCGGCCTTTTACAACTGGGGCAACTCGGTGGGTGATCCGACAACCTCAACCGGCTTTGCCATGTTTGGACCCTCACCGCATTCGGTCTGGGACGGCGAGGCGACATTTAACAAGATCCTGCCGCTGTGGGGTGAGGCCGATGAGGACAAGCGCATTGCGGGCTGGAAAGAGGTGGACCGCAGCATTGCCGAAAACGCCGAGGTCATTCCGCTGCTGCAATATGTACAGCCCATCGTGCATGCGGCCGGGGTCACTGTGATGCCGCATCGCTCGGGTGCATTGCTGCCGTATCTGATGACCCGTTCATAAACTGATCTTCCTGTGACTGGCGGGGCTGCACAACTCCAGCCCCGCCCTTTTTTGACGGGGCTCCATGACAGTTCTCAGAAATATACTAATCCGGCTGCTGACCACAGCTGTGACCCTATTTGGCGTTGCAGTGATTGTTTTTGTGGTGATCCGCGTTGTCCCGGGCAACCCCATCGCCATGATGCTGCCCCCCGGTGCGACCGATGCAGACATTGCGCGATTACAGGCACAATACGGGTTCGACAAATCCATTTTCCAGCAATTCGTGATCTGGCTTTCCGGTGTGATGCAGGGGGATTTCGGCACCTCGATTTCTACCCGCCAGCCGGTGGCCGGTCTGGTCCTCAGCCGCCTGCCCGCCACTTTGGAGCTGTCCATTGTGGCCCTGACCATTGCCGTGCTGATCGGCGGGGCGATGGCACTGATGGGCACGCGATTTCGCGATACCAAAGGCGAAGCAGCGGTGGATGTCAGCGCCGGCATGGCGCTTTCCATCCCCGATTTCCTTTGGGGCTTGGTGTTAATCTTACTTTTTGGGGTGCTTTGGCCGGTATTTCACATCTCGGGCCGGATCTCACCGGCGCTAAATATCGACTTTTCCACGAACTTTTACCTGTTCGAGGCGCTGGCACGTTTACGTTTTGACGTATTGGCCGATCTTGTTGGCCATATGTTCATGCCGGCGCTTGCCCTGGCCATCCCGCTGGCCGCGATCATCGCGCAGCTTTTAAAACAGTCTCTTAAGGAAACCATGCACCTTGATTATGTGACGCTCTCGCGCACCAAGGGCTATGGCGAGAATCATGTGATCACGCGCGAGGCATTGCCAAATGCGATCCTACCGACGCTGACGCTTGTGGGGGTGCAATTTACCTTTCTGATTGGCGGCACCGTGATCATCGAACGTCTGTTCAGCTATGAGGGTCTTGGCAATATGGCCATCGACGCGGTGATCAACCGCGACCTGCCGCTGATACAGGGCATTGTGATCCTCTTTGCCCTGCTTTTTACCATCGTGAATCTGGTTGTTGATATGCTTTACGTCTTGCTAAATCCAAAGCTGCGCCATGCGTGATGCGCGCGGCGACGTTACCCGCCCCATCGGGCTGCGCCTGTGGCTCTCCGGGGGCTGGCTTGCGCTTTTGCTGCTGGCGGCCCTCTCTGCGCCGCTCATCGCCCCCAAGGACCCGCTGGTGCAGGACCTTTTCCTTGGACGCATGCCCCCATTCTGGATGGCGGGTGCAGAACCGGGATATCTGCTCGGCACTGACTCGTTGGGCCGCGATGTCCTTAGCCGCATACTCTATGGGGCGCGTTTGGCACTGATCGTAGCATTTGTCGCAGGCAGCCTGACCTGCCTTGTCGGCGCAACGCTGGGGTTGATTGCCGGATATTACCGCGGCTGGCCTGACCGGATCATCAGCCGCTTTGTCGACATCTGGATGGCCTTCCCTCCGGTGCTATTCGCCATCCTTCTGATTGCGGTTCTTGGGCCCGGCCTGATCTCGATCATCATCGCCATTGTTGTGATCGACTGGACCCGTTTCGCCCGCGTGATCCGCGCCGAGGCAATGTCACAGGGCGCGATGGATTATGTCGCCTCCGCACAGGTTGCCGGACGGACACGTTTTGGCACAATGCTGACAGAAATCCTGCCCAATGTACTGCCTACCATCGTGGCCCTGCTGACGCTGGAAATGGGGATTGCTGTCATCGTCGAGGCGATCCTGAGCTTCGTAAACCTGTCCATCTCGACCGACAGTCCGACATGGGGTGGCATGATCGCCGAGGGGCGCACCTCGGTGCATCAAGCCTGGTGGGTACTGGTGTTTCCCCTGATCACGCTGTTCCTGACAGTCCTCAGTTTCAGCCAACTTGGCGAAGGGTTGAAAGACCGCTTTGATCCGGTGCTGCGATGAATAGTTTTCTGCAAATCAAGAACCTGAATGTGCGCTTGAAAGCCGGCATACCGATCCTGCGTTCTGTTTCGCTCAACGTCACAGCGGGGCAGGTACATGGACTGGTGGGGGAGTCAGGGGCAGGCAAGTCAATGATTGGTAAGGCGGTGCTGGGCACCCTGCCCCGCGCCTTGCAGGTCACATCGGGTGAAATCTGGCTGGATGGTGTGAACCTGAACACCCTGCCTGCGGCGCAGCGGCGCAAGGTTATCGGAGCAAAAGCCGCGTTGATCCCACAGGATCCGCTAACCGCGCTGAATCCTTCCAAACGCATCGGTCCGCAAATCACACGGCGGCTGGTAGACATCCTTGGCTGGCAAAAATCCGCGGCAGAAGCCCGCGCGATTGAGCTGTTGGGGGAGGTGCATATCCCGGACCCAAAACGCGTGATGCAAAGCTATCCGCACGAGCTATCCGGTGGGATGCGGCAGCGTATTCTGATTGCCTCTGCCTTTGCCGCTGAACCCAAGCTGATCATCGCGGATGAACCAACAACGGCGCTGGATGTGACGGTGCAAAAACAGATCCTGCGTCTGATCGCCGAAATGCAGCAACGCCATAACACCGCCCTGTTGTTTGTCACCCATGACCTTGGCGTGGTGTCCAAAACCTGTGACACGCTGTCGGTCCTTTATGCAGGCAAGGTCATCGAAGATGCCCGGATGCGGCGGTTTTTCACGCGGCCTATTCACCCCTACTCTGCCGCCCTGCTGGCCGCGACACCCACCTATACGGACCCCACCGGCAGCCTGACGCCAGTGTCTCAGGCGGTGATTGACGCCACCGAACAGGAAGTGCGCGAACATGACATGAGGGCCGGTCTATGATGTATGAAATCCGCGATCTGCGGCTGTCCTTTCCCGACATGACCAAGAAGCCTCTGCTGGGTCCAGCGCCACGCATTGAGGTGTTAAAGGGGCTCAGCTTCGATCTGCCCAAGGGCGCGGTACTGGGCATTGTTGGCGGCTCTGGCTCCGGGAAATCCACGCTGGGGCGCGCCATGCTGCGCCTGCTGGAGCCCTCGGACGGGTCCATCCTGTTTGACGGGACCGACATCACCCAAACCTCCGAAGACACGCTACGCGAAATGCGGCAACGGTTTCAGATGATCTTTCAGGATCCAATGTCATCGCTGAATCCGCGCCGCAGAGTCGGCGGCATCATCGCGGGGCCGCTCAAACTTCACGGGATGGACAATCTGACCGCCCGCGTGAACGAGGCCTTGGATATGGTCGGCCTGCCCCGCAGCTTTGCCGAACGTTACCCGCATGAGCTTTCCGGTGGGCAGCGTCAGCGCGTTGGTATCGCCCGCGCCATTGCCCTGCGCCCGGATTTTATTCTGGCCGATGAAATCGTTTCGGGGCTGGATGTTTCTTCGCAGGCACAGGTGCTGAATCTGTTGGAAGAACTGGTGCGCGAATTGGGACTAACGCTGGCATTTGTCAGCCATGATCTCTCGGTTATTCGCCGCTTGTGTACGCGCGTTCTGGTGCTGCACCACGGTGTGATCGTTGAGGAAGGCACAACCGCAGCGCTGTTTGACAACCCCAAAGCGGCCTATACGCAAGAGCTGCTGGCGGCGATCCCCCTGCCCGACCCGGATCAGCCCTGGGCATAAATTGCCCATGGGCAATTTCCGAAAAACCATTCTATTACATGCACTTAACCAAAACACAAAACGGCGCTGCCTGATTGAACAAGGCAGCGCCGTTTTTGCATGTCGAATTCTTAGGCCGTTGTTTTCAAATGGTTATTCCAAAATTGCCCATGGGCAATTCACGATTTGCGCGCCTTTAGATAGTTCTCAAAAGCGGCCCGCAAACACGCGTCAGAAAGATCAGCATCAAATGCCATATGCACCTGACGCCCCTGTTTCTTCACCATGATGCCACGCTCACCGGCGCTGCGGGAATACATCTTGCCGCTGCTCACTTTGGCGGCTTTCGCCTTTGGCTTGGCCACAGCAACCAAACGCTTGAATACATCCTGCGCGTCGATATAAGCCCCTTTTCCCAATGCCGCCCGCGCTTGGGTCTGGGCAAGGAATGCAGCTTCTTCCATGATCGCGGCGGCCTGTTCCGGGTTGCTGAGCAGCGGCTTCAATGCACGGGCATGACGCTCGCGGATGTCACGCTTGCTGGCGAAGGCATTCAGGATCTCCTCCGGCATTTTCGCCAAGACGAGGTAACGCGACAGCCACGGCGGGCTGACCTCCAAACGCTCTGCCATCGCTTTTTGCGCGCCGCCGTAATAGAGGCGGATCGCCTCTGCATAATCCACCGCACGCTCGTAATCAGAGATGTCTTCACGGTCGCGGTTCTCGATATCGGCAAGACGAAATGCCTCTTCATCAGTCAGGTCGCGCACCTCAACCAGATAGCGATACTGCGGATAGTTATTGGCCCGCAGCCAGCTGACCGCATAGTGCCGCCGCGCGCCACAGATCACCTCAAAGTCGTGGTCCGACCCGTCCAGCCGCCGCACAATGGCTGGAAACTCCTGCTGGCCCTGCGCCTTGATCCCGTCGATCAGATCGCGGCAATTCTCCTCGGTCAGCAGCGCATAGTCGCGGTTGTGACGTTCCCACATGCGACACCGGGCAGGGTCCACCAGATGCAGGGTCTTTTCCTGTCGCTCACCCGTCATCCGCTCGCCAATCGAGGTAGAACGCTTCAGGAAACGGGCACCCGCGCGTTCGGAATTGGGGGCAGGGGAGTCCAGCCCGCTTAGCACGTCGTCAAAAATTGCATCGTGTTTCTTGCTCATAACAATCCCTCCTTGCGCAAGGCGCTGTGGTGGCTGGGCCAGGTTTTGCGGATCAATAATTCAATCTCGGAATTCACCGCATCCAGATAGGCCCGGCAGCGTTTATGGGTCTCTGTCCGCGTGCCTGCCCCGGTCAGCTCATAAACCGTTGAGAGGTTGGCAGCGGCATTGTCGATCTCGGCAGAATCCTTCAGCACAGCGCTTAACATATCCATCGGAAACACCGCCTCCATCATCCGCTTGATCGCGACATGGGCGGATTTCCCGTCGTTCATCTTGGTTGCCAAAATTTTAACAAATGAATAATCCCGCGCCCCGCCCGCACGGGCCAGTTCATCCAGCGTTGCGCCCATCATCTTGAGGAAATGCGCGGTGGAGCCAAAATCGATGTTATTGGGCGGGGCAGGGATCACCAGCGCATTGGCGGCCCTGAGAACAGAGAGCGACAGCATGCCAAGGGCAGGCGGCGGATCCATCAAAATAACGTCAAAATTCCCTTTGATAGACTCTATCCCGTCGCGCAACCGATCCAGAACAAAGCTGCTGTCGCGCGCCATACGGGCGGCAAATTCATACTCTGCATCATAGAGCCCTAGGTTGGCAGGGATCAGCGCAATGCCCGGCCAATAGGTGGCGCGCAGGGCGTAATTCAGGGTGGAGGGTCCACCATGGCGAAAGAACGGGTAGAGCGTGTCGTCATCTTCATCGACGTCCACATCTGGGTTCAGACCAAACATAGAGGTGGTACTGGCCTGGCTGTCGCAATCGATCACACAGACACGATAGCCCTTCAGCGCCAGAAATTGCGCAAGGTGGCAGACCATGGTGGACTTCCCGACGCCGCCTTTGAAATTCTGGATTGCCAAAACCATTGCCGGGTCATCGGCACTGCGATGGGGAAGGGTGCCGAACACCTCGCGCATGGTGTTGACCTGCGCCAGCGAATACCCCGTGCGCCTATTGGTTTCTGCGTCCTTCTCAGGCTCGGGCAAGCGGCCATCGGCCTCTGCATCGCGGATCAGTTTGTCACTGCGACCAACCATTTCGGCGGCTTTGCGCACGTTGAACCGCAGTTCCAGCGATTTGGCAGTGCCGGGGGCGTAGACGCGTTCCCGCAGCCTTTCGATGACGATACTGGCACGGTCGCTGAGATTGCTAAGTTCGGTTAATGTGACGGGGGGAAGAACGGGCTGCTGCATTCTGGGCCTCTGATATGTGTTTTCCCGAATCATGGACTGTTCAGCAGGGCGGCTCAAGTGTGAAATTTTAGCTGGGAACGCTAAAAAGTCGGAAATTGGGGAAGGATTGCAGAAGATGCGAATTTTTCTGCGATAGCCGATGAAATAATAGCGCAGATTCGTTGGTAGCACCCGTTTTGTAAGGTTTCGGTTGAAATGGGAAAATCCTCGCTTCTACCGGACTCAGAATACCTAAAAACCCAAATCGAAAACACCCATTTGGTTCTGGATTCTTAGTGTTCTGTGTTCATCCGTATAAATCCCTATGTTTCATTGGCGAATTAGAGCCTAATGCTTACCTTTCGGGGTGTTTTGGCTTACCTATCGGGGCCGCTTGTCTTACGGATAGGGAGGGTTGGTATTACAGATTGGATGGGGTCCAAGACTTACTTTTAGGGTGGCTGCCAAGCAGTGGGTTTGACGTGGTAATATTCCTTAGCGGAACAAGGGTTTACGAATCACTCGCGCAGAATCGCCTGATCTAACGCTTACAAATTGGGTGATAGACCGAAGCCTGCACCTGTGATAGCTTACACCCAGAAAACAACAAAAGTAAGTTTTGCACGTAAGGCAGGATATGAGCAAAGCCTATCGCACAGTTGAGGCACGACCCAATGCGCAGACATTGGTTAAACCCGGAGAGCTGGTGGATCTGGTTGAGGTCACACCGCTGACGCTGGCCGACCGGCGTATTTATAACCAGCTGCTGGAGAACGCATGGGACGCGATTGAAAAGCCCGTGACCCATGTGATCGCCAAGTCTGATCTGCGCGGATCGCATAATTCCAACGATAGGGTCGGGGCCTCGATTGAACGTTTGATGGCCTCTATTGTCAAAATCCAGATCATGAGAGACGGGGAGCCGGCGATTGAGCGGGTGCAGTTGTTGGGCGGCAACGTTGAAACCGCACGGCGCGACGGGTTGCTGGAGTATGAAATCCCGCAACGGCTGCGCCGGATCATCAAGGACAGCACGGTGTTTGCGCGGCTACAACGCGAGGTGATGTTTGCATTGTCGTCGAAATACGCGCTCACGCTGTACGAGATGGTGCAGAAACGCGGCAATCTGCGCTGGCGGTCATCGGAAAAATTTTCGCTGGAGGATATGCGCGGTGTCTTGGGGGTGCCCAAGGGCAAGCTGACCTCTTGGTCGAACCTGAAACTGCGGGCGATTGATCCTGCGGTAGAGGAGGTTTCGGTGCTCTCGGATTTTGTGGTTGAGGTAGAACCGATCAAAACCGGGCGGCGGGTGACTCATATCGAGTTGCGCTGGTGGCGCAAGGATGCGGGTGGCGAGGCGGAAGTTGAACGCGAATTGCAGTTTTCCAAAGTGGGCCGCAAGGAGCGGGTCGGAGCCAAGGCCGAAAGCATGCGCCCGCGGCCAAGCTGGCTGGATGCGAAAGGGGCGGCCTTGCGGTCGGAAACCTATGAAACGGTCAAGCTGCGGTATCCCGGATACGACATTTATTTCGTTGAAGGGCAGTGGCGTGCGTGGGCGGCCGGTAAACCTGCTGCCCGCGACCCTGACAAGGCCTATCTGGCATTCTTCAAAACCTATGCGCAAAACAACCCTATTTAGAGACTGATTTCATGACGGATGACGCTGGCTATTTCCTTTACCATTCCATCGGTATGTACCCTGACAAAGCCACAGATATGGCGGTGGCGCTCGACGGATTTTCGCAGATCTGGGGCGGCGTGAATGACAGCCAATGGCCTGATGTTCTGGCGCAGCGGGCGGTATTTCTGGATCTTTGGCGCGACCTGATTGATGCACCAGAGGGCACATTGACCAGTGCCGAGAATGTGACAACGGGGCTGTTTTCCGTATTGGGTGGCCTGCCGGCGGGCCACCTGCGGGGCAAGAAGGTGTTGATCGCGGCGGATTGCTTTCCCTCCTTGCATTTTCTGTTGAACGGGATGGCAGAGCGGCTGGGATATACGCTTGAAACCGTGCCGCTGCGGCAAGGGGAATACTGGGTCCGGGATGAGGATATGCTGGCCGCCTGGGATGAAAGCGTCGGGCTGGCGCTGCTGACTTTTGTGACCTCAACCTCTTCGCACCGCTGTGATCTGGATGCCATGATCGCACATGGTCACAAGATGGGATCGTTGGTGGGTGTTGATCTGACGCAGGGTATTGGGATCATTCCCTTTTCGCTGGCCCAGACACCGGCGGATTTTGTTGTATCGACCTCATTGAAATGGCTGTGCGGTACACCGGGTGCCGGGATCATCCAGATGCGCGCGGATTTGCTGGCCGAGGTAAAGCCGGAACTGCGCGGGTGGTTTTCGCAGGACAACCCGTTTTCCTGGGATCTGGAGGCATTTGAATATGCGCCGGATGCGCGAAGGTTTGAACATGGCACGCCATCGGTTCTGGCCTGTGTCGGTTCGGTTCCGGCATTGAAATGGCATGCACGACAAGAGGGGTTACTCGCACATAACCGCAAGCTGACCGCAGCGATACTGGAGGCGGCGCAACAGCTGGATATGCAGGTGGCGACACCGGTTGACCCTGCGCACAGGGGCGGATCGGTGATGTTGGAACTGCTTGCCGATGTGGATCCTGTGGGTTTGGTGAACGGGCTGCGTGAACGGCAATTGCATGTGGATGCGCGGGGGCGGATTTTGCGGCTGTCACCGGGGAATGTGACAAATCTGGATCATGTGGAACGATTGTTTGCCGCAATAAAAACCCTAAGTTAGGGACAGTTAATTGCGCTAGACGCTGTTAAAGAAACGTTGCATGCGCATCATCGCCTCTTCCAGAACGGGCAGCTCGGCGCAGCCGAAACAGACCCGTAAATGGCCCTCGCCCGCAGCCCCGTAGAAACTGCCTGCCTCGACCACTACACCGGTTTCATACAGCAACCGGTCGGCGCATTCCTGTGATGTCATTCCGGTGGCGGTGATGTCGGGAAAGGCATAGATTGTACCCTCAACCGGGGCGCAATGCACACCGGGCATCTGGTTCAACCGCGCGACCACAAGGTCGCGGCGCGCGCGGTCGCGGTCGATCATGCCGGACAGGATCGCGGGGTCGCCTGTCAGCGCTGCCAAGGCACCATGTTGCACAAATGTATTCACATGGGTGACCTCACTGCTGGTCATCTTGAGGCAGGGCCCGATCAGACGGGCATCCGCAGCGATATACCCCAGCCGCCACCCGTCCATCGCATGTGATTTGGTAAAGGCACCCATAGTGATGGTGCGTTCCTTCATGCCCGGCAGAGACGCAATCGAAGTGTGGGGCGCACCGTCATAGGTAATGTCCTGATAAACCTCGTCTGAGAACACCAGCAAATCATGATCCTGCGCGATTTCGGCAAGGATTTGCAGTTCCCGACCGCTGTAGACACGTCCGGTTGGATTGCAGGGGTTGATCAGGGCAATAGCGCGGGTTTCGGCGGTGATATGTGGCTCTATCAAGGTGCGATTGATGCTGAACCGGTCGCTGGCATCCAGCGGGGCAATGCGCACTTTGGCCCCGGCAAGTTCGGCCTTGCCCACATGTTGCGGGTAAAAGGGGGCAAGCAGCAGGCATTCATCGCCAGCATCCAGAAAGGCCATGAAAGCGGCAAAGGAAGCCTGGGTCAGCCCGTTGGTGATGATCACCTCTTCCGCTGTCAGGTCCAGCGCGTTTTTGCGGCGCAGTTGATCTGCGATGGCGCTGCGCAATTCGGGAAGGCCCTGCAGATCAGAGTAATGCACGTGACCAGCCTGAAGAGCGGCGATTGTGGCGTCTTTGATGTGCTGCGGCGTGTCCTCGGCGGGCATGCCCAGTTCAAGGTGGATCAGATCCGCCTCCATGCCCAAAGCCTTGGCAAACATTCCGAAATTTTTGGGTGAGGTGTCGGTGATGCGGCGGGCAGGGCGAATAGGCATGCGTGTTCCTTGGCAAGTTGCAAGTGCATGGCTACACCTATCCAAGGGAAATGTGAAAGGGCAGGGCAAGGTTGCGGTTGTGACAACACCCTGTTGCGAGTGCTAAACGGGGTTCTGGTGTCTAAAGCCCTGCGACCTTTGTCAAATTTACCCGAAACCGGTCACGACGGCGTTGGTAACGACGAGTCATCTCGGCAGACGCATGTCCAAGGTGTTTTTGAACATAGCGCTCATCCACTTCGGCAGAACTGGCGAGCCCTGCGCGCAAGCTATGACCAGAGAACAGGGCAAGGCGCTCTTTCTCGGGCAGGTCTGATCGAATGCCTGCGTCCAGCACAGTCTGCTTGATCAGCCGCGCGACGTGTTTGTCGTTCAGCCGCGTAGCCAATGCGCGTTTTCCATCACGTGAGGTCCGCACAAAGGTCGGCCCAAAGCCGATCTTGGCAAAATTCAGCCATTGTTTCAGCGCATGCACCGGGCAGGTTTGCTCGGACGATCCGCGGCCGATTTCAACCTCACGCCAGCCCGTTTTGGCGTTCAGCGTAAGCAGGGCACCCCCTCCATTCGTGCCGTCCACGATCTCGATCCAACCACCGCTGTCGGGCGTGTCATCCTTTCCAACATCAAGGCTGACAATTTCGCTGCGCCGAAGCCCCCCGGCATAGCCGGTGAGCAGGATTGCCCGGTCCCGAAGGCCACGCAGATCGAAGGACAAGGTGGCGACCATCGCAAGGATGTCCTCGGGCAGGATCGCTTCTTTCTGTTGGGGAGGGCGCCCATGCTTGCGTTTGATCCCGGTCAGCACGGTCGCGATATGGCGGTTTTTCCGATCAAGGGTGAATCCCCGCTGCGCGTAGTTCCAGACCAGTCCTGATAATCGTCGATCGATGGTTGCAACCGATAGGGGGCGGGACGCCGACGGGGAGGCACCCGCCGGTGCAGCCAGATCGGCAAGATAGAGCCCGATCATTTCGGGGGAAGGGGGGAGCGGCTCAGCGCCTTTCATCCGGCACCAACGCGCGAAGTGCTTCCAGTCAGCCACATAGGCCTTGTTGGTATTCTCTGCCGTCGAAGCTTTCGCGTAGTCGCGTGCTGTATCAACAAGGCGATCGAGCGTGCGGGAACTTGCGACGTGGGAGGGAAGCCTTAGCGCCTCATCCGGGAATGGCGCACTTTCGCCTTTATCTACGGGTCTGTTCGCCATCTTTGATCTGGAGGCCTTACTGTTTTCTGATGTCGTTCTTGTTCCATGAGTGGACACTAACGTATTGATATTATTGTGTTCATGTTCTTGTTTCATTCCCGGATTATAGTTTCATTATCGGACATAAGACACTTA
>NZ_BSNL01000024.1 GCF_030159975.1 Sulfitobacter pacificus | reverse complement strand
TCCCTGACCCTGACCGCAGGCGATGTGGCCGCGGTGACGGTATCGGGCACGGGGACGTTTGATGTGGACGGCGGGACCTCTGGCGCTGTTGTAATTTCTGGTGGTACGCTTGACGCGTCTGGCGGGACACTTGCATCTTTGGATGTGAATGGCGGAACAGCTCATTCAATCTCTGGCAGCGCTGCAGTGACCGGTGCCACGACAATTGACAATGCAACACTGACGCAAAGCGGCGGATCTTTGAACACCGTGACGGTTGGTGTTTCAGGCACTTATGATGTGCAGGCTGATGTGAGCATCAACGCGCTTGCGGGGGCAGAGGCCTCAGCGGTGGTTGATGTAAACAGCAACACCCTGACGATAGCCGGCAGCGGGAACACCTCATTTGACGGGACGCTGAGCGGGGGTGCTTCGGGTGTGCTGAGCAACACTGGTGGCGGGACGCTGACGCTGGGTGGTGACAATTCTAGCTATGCCGGTGGTTTTGACATCAGCGGCGGCAGCACCATCGCAGGTGATGTGAACGCCTTTGGCGATGGCACAGGTGCCATCACGCTGAACAGCGGGACACTGGATGTAACCGCAAGTTCTACGGTGGCCAATGCAATCACCGTGGGTGCCAATGGCGGCACAGTTGGTGCGACAGCAGGAACAGTCGCAACGCTGACGGGTGATATTACGCGTAACGGCACCCTGACCTTTGGTGATGGGACGCTTGCCGGTGGCGGGCAGGTCATTGTCAACAGCACAGGCTTTTCCGGTACCGGATCAACGGTCGTTTCTGAAAACCTTGAGCTGGTTCTGGGCAGCCCCCAGAGCATTGCCCTGTTGAACAACGGTATTGCAGTGAATGGCACCGTGGATCTGAACGGTCAGAATCCTTCCACATCCAACCTGACCGGCGCAGGGGTGATAACATCAAACGCAGCGAATGCGACCTTTACATTTAATGGGCCAACAACATTCAACGGCTCCTTTGTCGATGGCACGACGGGCATCATGTCGATTGATGTAAACGTAGGTGGCCCGAATACCTTGCAGCTGAACTCGGGCTCAAGCACCTATTCTGGTGCCACAACGATCACCTCTGGCACCTTGCAAGTCTCTGGTGGGGGCGCGATTGGCGATGCCAGCGCGGTGACGGTTTCTGCCGGAGCCATCTTTGATGTTGATGCCAGCGAGACGGTGGGATCGATCACTGGAGCGGGGTCAATCACGGTTGCGGATACCCATGTACTGACAAGTGCGCAGACCGATCTTTCGGCCACGCCTTTGATCACGACATTTGATGGTGTTATTTCCGGGATGGGGGGGCTGACCGTGGGTACGCCGACCGCTACGGGAACGCTGACCTTGACCAATGTGAACACATATATGGGTCCGACCACGGTAGATGGTGGAACCTTGCGTCTGGCCAATGCAAACACGCTGGTTGATACCGGCGCGGTTATTGTGAATGGCACGCTTGACCTGATGACAACGGATGAGACCATCGGTTCACTTGCCGGAAACGGATCGGGCATTGTCAGTATCAACGGCAATACTTTGACCGTTGCGGGAACCGGCGCTGGAACCACAACCGACTTTGACGGGGTGATCCAAGGCGCGGGTGGCCAGCTGGTTGTAAACAACGGACCCGATACGCTGCGACTTGGCGGGGTGAACACCTTTACCGGTGGGACAACCGTGAACGGCGGGACGCTGGCGATGAGCGCTACAGGCAGCCTTGGTGATGTGACCCTGAACGGGGGCGCGTTCAATTCGGCCGGAACAGTCACGGGTACCGCAACAATTGCCGGTGGGATCATGACGGTCACCGGTGGCACGGTTGTGGCAGCGAATAACGATAGTGGTGTGTTGAACATCACCGGCGGCACGGTTTCGACAGTGAACAGCGCGGCGACCACATCGAATGCAGGCACTGTGACAACGGCTGTGGTGACCGCGGGCACATTTACCAACAACGGCGGCGGATCCGTGGGCACGGCAACTGTCTCGGGTGGCAGTTTCGCCACCTCGGGAAGTGTGACCGGATCGCTGACCAACAATGGTGGGGCAGTCTCCGTAACCGGCGGCGCGGTTGCGTCATTGAGCAACAATTCCGGCACTGCGACGATCACCAGCGGCAGCGTTTCATCCATGTCCAACAGCGCAACGGCCAGCAACTCAGGCTTGGTGGGTGAGCTGACGCAGGGCAGTGGCACATTTACTAACGCGGGCAATATTTCCACCGCCAATCTCTCTGGCGGGTCATTCACGACAACCGGCACCGTAGGAAGTTTGAACAACGCCGGGGCGACTTCGGAAATTCAGGGGGGGACAGTCAGTGCGGCGAGTAACACAGGGGGCAGCCTGACTATTTCAGGTGGGTCGGTCGGCTCGCTGTCTTCTTCCGCAAGTACGACAAATGCGGGCAGTGTTGGTGAGGCGAACATCTCCGGCAGCACATTTGTAAACACCGGCATCGTCAGTGGCAGCACAACCATCAGTGGAGGTGGTGTGACCAACAATGGATCAATGGCGAGCGTTTCCCTGAGTGGCGGCTCCATCACCAATGCCGCAGGGACATTGGGGGGTGTGACCAATGCAGGCGGCGCAGTTAACATTACCGGCGGCAGCGCCGGTGAGATTATCAATGAAACGGGCACCTTGAGTGTTGCAAATGGCGGTCAGACCGGTGCGGTGACCAACTCTGCCACGGCGGTGAACCTTGGGACAGTTGCCAGCTTAAACAACCTTGAGGGAACATTTGAAAACGGTGGTACGATCACCGGCCTGACAACTGTTGCAGGTGGCATTGTTTCCAACACGGGTTCGATGGGCGATGTCGCGACCAACGGCGGCAGCTTTACCAGCAGTGCAGGGTCCATTAGCAGTATCACCAACAACGGTGGTAGTGTTGAATTGTCCGGCGGCACCGTTGGCGCGGTTACCAACGAGGCTGGCACATTGACACTGGGCCTTGATGCGGGGGCGGTGACAAATTCCGCTACGTTGGTCCTGTCAGGGTCTGCAACCAGCCTGACCAATACCGGTGGCACGACAACGGTCAGCGGAACAGTATCTGGCCCGACGACATTGTCAGGCGGCAGCTTGACAAATACCGGCGCGCTTAACGGTGGTGTTACGGTTTCTGCGGGCAATCTGGATTCAACCGGGGTGATCACCGGGGCGCTTGATGCCGCTGGTGGCACGATCAGCCTGTCGGGCCGTCTGGATGGGGCGCTGGTGGCAGGCAATGGGGATGTGACCATCACGGGACCACTCACCGGTGTTGACAGCATCACCAATGATGGCAGCGGCGCGCTGGTGATTGCAGCAGGAACAACAACCGTGGACAGTGGTGGCCTCGTCAATAACGCGGGCAGCCTGACAGTCGACGGTGTGCTGGGCGGCGGTGCGGTGTTGCTGAACACGGGCACATTGAACATCGGCGAGACCGGCAATGTTGGCATGGGCATCACGAACAACGGTATTTTGCAGGCAGATGGCGCAATCACCGGTGATCTGACCAATAGCGCGGGGCGCACGGCGAATATCGCGGGCAGTATGACCGGCAATATCATTAACGCCGCCGATGGCGAGGTAAACCTTGCCGGGACCCAGACCGGTGTTATTGAAAACCGGGGTGACGTGACGGTTACGGGCACCAATGTAGGCGGCGTGATCAACTATGAACAGCTGACGGTTGCGGACGAGGGCACGGTTGACGGTGACATCTTCAACACCGCCATTCTTGAACTGAACGGTGAAGTGACTGGCGACGTGATCAACAACGGCAGTGCTTCATCGTCGGAAATCCGTCTTCGCGTCGGAGATGGTGCAGTGATCAACCTGAACGGCGGCGTTTCGGGTGATTTGGCCAATGCCAGTGATCTGAACCTGCGTGGCCGGGTCGATGGTACGCTGACCAATACCGGGCTAACCACCCTGCAAGAGGGTGTGTCGACGGTCGAGGATTTTGTGAATGACACCCAGTTCATTGCGGATATTGGCACGCTGACCTATGGCAGCTTCACCAACAATGGTGTCGCCGCTATTCGCAATGCCGGTATCCTGTCGGGTGGCGTGTTTACCAACGCGGGCGAATTGACCCTGCGTGACGGTGGCCGGATCGCGGCAGGCACAGTGGTGAACAATGCCACCTTGCTGTTGCCGGGGGGCGGGCTGATCGGGGCGGATGTGATCAACAATGCCACCCTGACCGCAGTTGGTAACAACCAGGCTGGTGGTACGCTGACCAACTCAGCTTCCGGTGAAATCCTGATGGCGAATGGGTCCACGGCGGACGTAATCACCGTATCGGGTGATGCCAATCTGAATGGCCGGGTCACTGCAGACCTGAACCTGAGCCCTGACCGCCAAGGCGTGGACCAGATCAACGTCGGCGGCCATCTGAGTGGTAATGTTCAGGTCGACTTTAACGACATGAGCGAAGAGTTCGGCACCTTGGACGGCGGTTTGACCGTTTTCAGCTATGGCACCTTGGACGATGGGTTCACCTTTGATCAAACCGGCTTGCCTGCGGGTCGGGCCCTGATCTACGGCTTCCAGAACGATCCTGAGCAGAATGCAATTGTTGTGCAATCCGGTGCGAACCCGGCAGTTGCCGGCATCGCCTCTGGTCTGACCCTGACCCAATCGCTGATCAACACAGTGGTGAACCGGCCTTCCAGCCCGTTTGTGGCCGGGTTGGCCGCAGAGGATGACGACCCTTGCGGCTTTGGCAGCTGGGCGCGTGGTGTGGGCGGTGTGGCAGATGCAACCGGACAGACCTCAACATCGATCGGGAGCTTTGAATCCGAACTTTCGGCAAGCTACGGCGGTTTGCAGGTCGGCTTCGACTATTCCTGCTTTGACAGCCGCTATGCCGGTTTCGATCTGAGCTTTGGCGGGATCATCGGGGCCAACGCGGGTTCCCTGTCGCAGCCGGTATTCAAGTTTGATCCAACCTCGATCAGCCTTGACCGCAGCCAACAGGTCAGCGTGAATGATACCGATTTCAACCAGACCTATGCGGGTGCCTATATTGGTGCATCTCGGGGCCGGTTGTTCGGGGATATCCAGCTGCGCTTTGACCGGACGGCCTTTGACCTCAAGAACACGGCCTTTATTGAAAGTGCCGCGAACGGAGGGCTGGATGACCTTGGGGTTGCGGATCAGGAATATGACAGCAGCAGCACAACCATCAGCGGCTCTGTCGGATATGCCTTCCCACTTAGCGAAGCCTCTGGTCTGGTCTTTGTGCCAGCGGTGGGTGTGTCACACAGCAGGACCTCGGTGGACAATCTGCGTTTTGACGGGGGCACGCCGGATATCGTCGGTGATGACGGTTTCCTTGTGATTGACGATATCGTCAGCACTGTGGGCTTTGTCTCGGCAACCCTGTCACGCAGCAAGGTTTTGCCGAGCGGAACGGCGGCGCTGAACATGTTCGGAACAATCACCTATTACCACGACTTTGGGGATGATACGACGTCACGCTATTTTGCGCTGGATGCCAACGGCCTGCCGGAAGGCGAGCCGCTGACCACAACGAGCAGCAATCTGGGGGCCTATGCAGAGCTGTCACTTGGGGTGAACTACACCAAGCTGCTCCAGCCCGGTGCCCCCGGCGGTGCGCGTCAGTTTGATGCCTCTTTGCGGATTGACGGACGGTTCTCGGGTGGACTGGACAGTTATGGCATAACAGGGCAAATGCGGTTCCAGTTCTAAGGGTTAACGCCCTGAACTGTACCACCTCTGCTTGACCCCACGGCTTGGGGTGGCCACACTGATCTGGACACCGAACATAACGGCGCAGGCATTGCCTGCGCCAGAGAACAAGGAAACCGCCCGCAGATGTCTTGGACCAGCAAGGTAGCCTGGAAAGAGGGGCTCTTTTTGCATCCTCACCATATGCAGCAGTCCGACCGCTATACAGAGCGGTTGGTGCAGGCACGCACGGCTGATATTACGCCTTATCCTTGGGGGGTTAGCGAATTGCGGTTTAACCGTGATCTGGCCCAGCAGGCCAAGATCGGCCTGACTTCTGTTGCCGGGATCTTTCCAGATGGCACAACATTTGACGCCCCCGCCGGTGCGCCCTTGCCGCTGCCTGTGCCGGTCCCCGAGGAAGAGGCGCAGGGCTTGTCGATCTGGCTGACTCTGCCGGATGTCAGCATTGGCGGGCAAAATGTCTCGCCGCAGGCGGGCAATGCCGCCACACGTTATGTGTTGTCAACGGAAACCGTGACAGAGACCTCTTCGGCCTCGCGCAACGAACAGACTTTGGAAATCGCCAATCCACGTCTGGAGCTGGTGCTGCGCAAGACCCCGCGTCCGGGCTATCAGAACATTCATCTGGGCCGCATCATCGAAATGCGCGATGGCATTGTGACGCTGGATGATACCGTGCCACCAACCGGTCTGGTGGTGCGGGTGCACAACGCCTATGAGGGATACCTCAGCCGGGTTGTCGGCTGGATCGAGGCCAAACTGGAAACGCTGGCGCGTTTTGCGTCTGATCCTTCGTCAGGCGGCGGCATGCAGGCTACGGATTATCTGATGCTGATGGTGTTGAACCGCGAATTACCGGTGCTACAACACCTCAAGGGAATGGCGGCGGTCCATCCTGAACGGCTTTATGAAAAACTGATCGGACTGGCGGGAGAGCTGTCGACCTTTGATCAGGGCGGACGGCGCGCACCGAATTATGCCCGCTATGAGCATGAGAACCCCAAGGCCAGCTTCACCCCTGTTGTGCAGGACATCCAGCGGTTGCTGGCCCGCGATGTAGGCCGCGCAATCCGCCTGCCGCTGAAAGAAGTGCGGGCCAATTCCTATGCCGCGCTGGTCAATGACCGCAACCTGTTTGCACAGGCAACCTTTGTGATTGAGGTCAGCTCGGGCCTGCCGCTGTCGCAGGTGCAGACCCAGTTCCCGCAACTGGCCAAGGTTGGGCCGTCCACCAGTATGAAACAGATCATCAACAACAACCTGCCCGGCATCGGGATTGTACATTTGCCAAACCCGCCGCGACAGATCAGGGTGGTCAGTACCAATGTCTACTTCGTACTGGATAAGTCCACTGAACTGTGGCGCGAGTTTTCGACCGCACCGGCCATCGGCATGCATTTTGCGGGCAACTGGCCGGATCTGAAACTAGAAATGTGGGCCATACCGGAGAGCGCGTGATGTCGGATGATGACGACAAAACCGTCTTTGGCCAGCGGCTGCCTGTGCCAGAACCGCGTGGAACCTCCAGGGCAGGGGCACCACCGGCAAGCCCGCCCTCCGCGCCAACGGATGACGGGGCGGATAAGACTGTTTTTGGTCAACCCCTGTCGCCCACCAGCGGTTTACCCACGGGCGGCGGACGGGCCGCGCCAGTACAGCAACCGATAAACAATCCCGGCGTGGATGACACCTGGCTGGGCGGGGCATTGAACCCGCACCCCCAACCGCAGTTTCAACCCCAGCCCCCAAGGCCGCCACAACCGGCCTATACCCCGACCCCGCCGCCCCCCTTGCAGCCCCCCTATGGGCATCCGGCACCGCAACAGCCGATCTATCAACCCGGCACGGGCCAGCGCCCGGCAGGTTCCGAAATTTTCCCGGAGATCCGCGCCGCAGAGGAAAAGCCGCAATATGCACAGCGTCCAAGGATCGCCTTTCAGGACGCCTTGCGGGCGGCAGGGCCGGAAACCGGCGGGTCGTCAAACCCGTTGGTACGTGCAGCGTCGGGTCTGCTGATCCTGCTGGGACGGTTGCGCACCGGTCTGGTCGATATGCAACCCGCCCCGCTGATCGATCATGTTACCCGCGAGATCGACACGTTTGAGCGCAACGCGCTGAACGCAGGTGTGGGTCAGCAAGATGCCTTTGATGCGAAATACGCGCTTTGTGCTACCGCGGATGATATTGTGCAGAACCTGCCGGGAGCGGATCGTGGCACATGGATGGAGTATTCCATGGTTGCGCGGTTCTTTGGTGAACGCTCCTCTGGTGTTGGGTTTTTCCAGAAGATGGATGAGGCGATGCGCGCGCCCGGTCAGCGGTTCAATCTGATTGAGCTGATGCTGACCTGTCTGTCGCTGGGATTTGAAGGGCAATATCGCGCGATGCCAAATGGCTCGGTAGAGCTGAGCCGGATTCGCACGGCAATGTATGAAACCCTGCGCCGCGTGCAACCGCGCCCGGACGATGATGTTTCGGTGCGCTGGACGCCGGTTTTGCTGGGCGGGAAACGGCGGCAGGGCGGCACCCCACTCTGGGTAATTGCCGCAATTGCGGCGGTGATGGTGGTATCACTTTTTGCCACGCTTTCGACCTTGCTGACCCGCGAAGGGGCAGAGGTGCGTGGACGTATTTTGGCGCTGCATGCGGGCCAGCCGCCGGTGACAATTGAACGTACCGCACCGATCGTGCGCAGCTATGAGGCACCCCAATCGACCCAGCTGGAACGCATTCGCGCGGCATTGGCCGCAGAGATTGAAGCCGGACAGGTAGAGGTTGCGCGCACCAATGATTGGGTGTTTGTACGGGTTGGTGATGTGCTGCAATTTGGATCGGGATCGGCCACATTAACCAGTGATTTCAGCACATTGGCCGCGGCCATCGGACGCACCTTTGATGATGAGAAAGGGCCGGTGCGGGTTGTAGGCCACACAGACAGCGTGCCACCAACGGGACGCGGGCAGTTCAAAACCAATGAAGATCTCTCGGTGGCCCGTGCCAAGGCGGTGGGTGACATATTGAGCGGCGTCCTGATTGATCCCGCACGCCTGCTGGTCGAGGGCAAAGGCGCGGTTGATCCGATTGCTGATAATACCACCCGTGAAGGCCGCGCCCGCAACCGCAGGGTCGAGATCATGATCCCCAGAGAAGAAGCACCGGAGTAGGCTGACATGCGCGCGATCTTTAATCCGGTGGTCAGGCTGTTCCGGCTATTGCAACGGATGTTCAAATCCAAATGGGGCAAAGCGTTTCTGATCCTCTGCGGATTTCTGGCCATTTTTGCCGCCATCTGGTTCGGTTTTCCGCTGAGTGGGTATGCGCCAATCAGCACTGTCTTTGCCCGACTGGCGTCGATTGCAGGCATCCTTGGCCTGATTGGTCTGATCTATCTGCTGCGCTGGCGGTCCCGGCGCAAGAAGGCGCGCAAGCTGGAAGAAAGCCTGCTGCCGGACCAGACCGGCGATGGCAAGGTGCTGGCCGAGAATATGAAACTGGCGCTGGACAAGCTGAAGAAATCCGGCGGCAAGAATTACCTCTATGACCTGCCATGGTATGTGATTATCGGCCCCCCCGGTGCGGGCAAGACAACGGCACTGCGCAACTCCGGGATAGAATTTCCGGGGCTGGATGCGATGCCCGAACAGGGCGGCGGTTTTGGTGGTACGCGCAATTGCGATTGGTGGTTTGCGGAAGATGCCGTTCTGATCGACACGGCGGGGCGTTATACCACGCAGGACAGTGATGCCATCGCAGACGAGGCAAGCTGGGGCTCTTTCCTTAATCTGCTGAAAAACGGCCGCCCTGATCAGCCGATCAATGGGGTTATTCTGGCGTTTTCGGTGGAGCAAATGTTGAACGCCACGCCAGAGGACCTTGCCGCGCATGCGCAGACCGTGCGCAAACGCTTGGGCGAGATCCACGAACAGCTTAAGATCGACTTTCCAGTTTACGTGCTGTTCACCAAGGCCGATCTGATCGCAGGTTTTCGCGAATATTTTGCCAGTTTCAGCACCATGCGACGCAAAAGCGTTTGGGGTGTGACTTTCCAGACCAAGGACCGCAAGGCAGAGACCTACAAGAATGTTGAGGCCGAATTTGACGCGCTTCTTGCCCGCTTGAGTGACGAGGTCATCGACCGGATGAACGAAGAACCCGATGGCGTCAGCCGTATTGCGATCTTTGGTCTGCCTGGCCAGATGGCAATGATGCGGGCCAATGTGGCTGAATTTATCCGGCAGGTGTTTGAGCCGACACGTTACAAAACCAACGCCATTCTACGTGGGTTCTATTTCAGCTCCGGCACACAGGAAGGCACGCCGATTGATCAGGTTCTGGGCGCGATGTCGCGCAATCAGGATGGCATTGAGTTCCAGCCCTCATTCATGTCGGGCAAGGGGAAATCGTTCTTCCTGCATGATCTCCTGAAACGGGTGATCTTTGAGGAACGTGACTGGGTCAGTTTTGACTACAAGGCGATCCGGCGTGCGCGGATTTTGCGCACCGGCGCGGTTGGCATTATTGTCGGGGCAACCATGGCGGCGATGGGCGCTTTCGGCTTCAGCTTCTGGCAAAACGCCACCTTGTTGCGCACCGCTGATCTGGAAACGCAAAGCTATTTCAGCAAAGCCCGCCGCGAGATTTCACGCCCCGTGGTTGATAGCACCGACCCTTCCGTCATCCTGTTGCACCTTGAAGATTTGCGCAACATGACTGCCGGTTATGGCGACACCCGCGAGCCGCCGGTTTGGGAGGGGTTTGGCCTGTCACGCCATAGCGAAGTGTCACTGGCTGCGGATCGGGCCTATTCTGACGGGCTGGAGCGGATGCTGCGGCCGCGTATGATCCTGCATCTTGAGAATGAGATACCGCAGCTGATTGCGGATAAGGAAACCGGCGGCATCTATCGTGCGCTTAAGGTTTATCTGCTGCTGGGCGGACAGGGCGAAGGGCAGGGCGATGATGCTGCCATCAAGGCCTATTTCGAAGAGGTCTGGGGCCAGTTGTTTTCCGGTCCGGGTCAAGGGGATGAGCGGGACAGGATCAATGCCCATCTGGCCGCGATGCTGACGCTGGACGAGGATCGCTTGCCGGCGCTGGACATCGACGCCGAGATTGTGCGCAGCGCGCGCGAAGCGATCGTGAATCTGCCACTGGCGGATCAGGCCTATGCCTCGATCAAGGACCGCGCGGTGACCTCGGGTGTGCCGGACTTCAATCTGGTGGAACGGGTGTCGGGACAGGTGGAGCGGGTGTTTGAAACCACCGACGGCAGCCCGCTGGATTCAGTAGGCGTGCCGGGGATCTATACGTTTGAAGGATATTGGGGTTTCTTTCTGGAAGAACTGACCTCGGCGCGGGACCGTTTGCGCGATGATCAATGGGTGCTGGGCGAAGCCGCAGGGCGCGTCGGATATGAGGCGCAGCTGTCCAATCTGGAACGCGATTTACATCGCGCCTACCGGATCGAATTTAACGAAGCCTGGCGCGAGATGTTTGGCCGTATCGGCCTTGGTCCGCTTTCCACCGATGCCCCAAGTTATGATGCGCTGGCGGTTCTGTCATCCTCCGTGGCCTCACCTTTGTTGGAATATGTAGAAGCGGTAGAGGAAGAAACCCGGCTGACACGGCTTTATGACCAGATTGGCGACATCTCTGCCGAACAGATTGCCAGTGGTGCGCTAAGTGACGGCATGGGGGACGCGGTGTTCCGGCGAATCTACAGCCAGTCCGGTGTGTTCCAGCGGGTTGTGCTGGATAACATTGCCAAAAAGGGCAAGGTCCAGACCCGCGCAGGCAATGCCGTGGCAGAGGATACCCAGCGCCGTCAGGTCGAGCGGATGAGTGATGATTTCGCCCAATGGCATGCTTTGCTGAAAGGTGAGGCCCCAAATCGTCCGATTGATGTGATCCTCGTCAATCTGGCGGATCTGCGTGAAAACCGGCGCCAGTCTGCCGTTGCGCCGACGCCTGCGGATGAAACCATGCTGAGCCAGTCCCTATCGGCGCTGACCCGCAACAATACCGCGCTGCCCGATGATCTGGCGCGGATGCTGAACGAGGTTGATACGGAATTCCGTGCGGTGGCCACAGCGGCCACCATGACGCAGCTGAACCGGGCCTTGAATGATGATGTCTCTCAGTTTTGCCGTGACCTGATCGCGCCGCTTTATCCCTTCGGCACCGGGCGGCATCTGTCACCCGCGGTATTCGGTCAATTCTTTGGCCCCGGCGGGCGGATGGACACGTTTTATACCTCCTATCTGCAACCCCATGTGATCCGTGGCGCGGATGGGTTGGCACCGGCACCGGACAGCGCCATCGGCCAGACGCTTTCGCCAGCCGCGCTGAAGCAGTTTGACCGCGCACAGGCGATCCAGCTGGCGTTTTTCGCGACAGGTTCGTCAGAGCCCAAGGTGGATATGTCCGTGACCCACCTCAGTTCTTCACCCTCTGTCGAACTGGCGATCCTGTCGATGAACGGCGGGTCGGTGCGCACCCAGCCTGACAGCATTCCCGCCGCACTAAGCTGGCCGGGTCAAAGCTCTGGCGTGGCGCTGGAGCTGTTTCCCGGTGCGGATGATCGCCAATCCAACATCACCTTTGCAGAAGGGCGTTGGGACATTGTGAACTTTCTGCGCAAAGGACGGTCCCGTGTCAGCAATAACGTGGTAGATGTGACCCATGATGTGGGCGGGCGCACGATCACCTACCGGATTGAATTCAACAGCACCACGGTGCCGTTTCTGATGCGCGAGCTGGCAGACTTTTCCTGCCCCGCGTCACTGGAGCAATAGGATGGGCAAGGCCGTTATCGGTATCATGGGCAAACATCCCGGCTACGGTGATTTCCTTCAGGCGGGTGTTTCCGAACAGCTGGTTGATGTGATGAACAGCTGGCTTGATGCCTGCCTGCCGGTGCTGCGGGATCAGATGGGCGAGGGGTGGGGCCCGTTCTGGGACGGGGCGCAGGATCTGCGGTTCTGGATCGGACGTGGTGTGCTGGGGCAAACGGTGGTGGGCCTGCTGCATCCTTCGCGGGATCGCGTGGGCCGGCGTTTTCCCTTGATCCTGTTGGCCAGTGGCGCGGATGTGCCGGTGCCTTTGGGTGATGCGGCGGATCAATCCCCCTGGGAAGCCATGGCTGCGCATTTGGATCAGATGGAAGCAGGTCAAGGTGCGGCGGCATTGCTGGAGGGTGTGAACATCGAGATTGTCGCCGAAGGGGAAAGCCATGCAGCCGTGGGGCCAACCCTCTGGGCGCATCACCCGGAGGGCAATCTGGAGGCCTTGCTGGCCTCTGCTGCCGGACCGGATGCGGCGCGGGCGCAATTAACCCGCTCTTATTGGTGGGCGACGGGATCGCAGGGCAAAGAGGGGGATCGCGCGGCGACATGGCTGGGCTGTCCCGGTCTGCCCGAAGCGCAGGCCCTGGGCTGGCTCTTGGGTGGCGTGGCGGGCGAAACGGGGGCACAAACGTGAACCGAAACGATTACTTCACCTTTGAGACTGGGCAGGGCAGCGATGTTGGCTGTAAACGCAAGGTCAACGAAGACAGCTATCTTGCACGGCCCGAATACGGGCTTTGGGTGGTTGCCGATGGCATGGGCGGCCATGCAGCGGGTGATTTCGCCAGTCAAACCATTGTGCATGAGCTTAATTCGATCGGGCTAGCGGTTTCTGCGGATGATCTGGTGGCGCGTTTCGACCAGCGCTTGACACGGGCCAATGATGTGATCCGCGCGCAGGCCGCGAAACTGGAAAGTGGGATGATCGGTGCCACAGTTGCCGCACTTCTGGTGCATCAAACCCAATTTGACTGTATCTGGTCAGGTGACAGCCGGTTGTATCTGCTGCGCGACGGACAGTTGATCCAGCAGACCCGCGATCATACAGAGGCACGCGCATTGCTGGATGCTGGGTCGATTACCGCGGAAGAGGCGGCGAACTGGCCGCGCAAAAATGTCATTACCCACGCGGTTGGTGTCAGCGAAAAACCGATTTGTGAACGGGTCACTGGTGAATTGCAGCTTGGTGATTTGTTTCTGATCTGCTCGGACGGGTTGACAGAACACATCGCGGATGCGGAAATTGCAGAAGTGTTGCTGAGGTATCCACCGCAAGAGGCTTGCGCGCAACTTATCGAAGAGACAGTGAGGCGGGGTGCACGTGATAATGTCACGGTTATCGCGATGCGCTGCTCTGATGCGCCTCCACCGGCGGAAGATGAGATGTTGTATGATCTCGATAACAGTAGTTTAGATACAGGGTCGATATTGTGAGCGGGAAAGACAACAGCAAGGGAAACCAAAGCGTGCCACCGGTATCGGACGATGAGGACGACGATAAGACACGGATCGTAAGCCGCCCCCCCGCGCAGCCGCCCGAAGAGGATGCCGAACGCACCCAGTTCGAGGCGCATCCGTCGGCCAATACGCCGGACCCGCAACAGGCACCTGCGCAGAACGCGCCAAAGGATGATCTGCCACCGCTTGATCCGCCTGTCGGGGCACCACCCGTGCAACCGCAAACCACTGCACTTGGTATCGGCACCACAATCAACAACAACTACCGCATTGAACAGGTTCTGAAATCCGGCGGCATGGGCGCGGTGTATCGCGGTGTGGAAATTGGCACCGGTGATCCGGTTGCGATCAAGGCGATCCTGCCCGAACTGGCCGAGGATGAAAAAGCCGGGCTGATGTTCAAACGCGAGGCCCGCACCCTGCGCCAGCTCGCTCATGAGGCGATTGTTCGCTACTACAACTATGTCCACGACCGCGATCTGGACCAATATTTCCTGGTGATGGAGTTTATCGAGGGCATTCCGCTGTCGGATCACATCAAGGAATTTGGTGCCCTTCCTGTTCCTGCGGTGATGACACTGCTGAAGCGGTTGAGCAGCGGCTTGTCCAAAGCGCACGCGCAAGGGGTGACCCATCGCGACCTGTCGCCGGATAATGTCATGCTGCCCGGTGGTGACGTGAGTCAGGCCAGGTTGATCGATTTTGGCATCGCCAAATCAACGGTTGTGACCGAGGGCACAACCCATGGGCAATTTGCCGGCAAGTATAAATATGTTGCGCCCGAACAGCTGGGCGGGGGTGAGGTCAGCTCGCCCGCGGATATTTACGGGCTGGCGCTGCTGACCGCTGCGGCGGCAATTGGTACACCGCTTGATATGGGCAGCTCCATCGTTGTAGCGGTGCAATCGCGGCTGACCATACCGGATCTTTCCGCGGTGCCGATGGCGCTGCGCCCGATCCTCAGCCATATGCTGGAGCCGGACGAAACCCGTCGCCCTGCCTCGATGGATCTGGTGGGCCAGATGGTGGATCACCCAGAGCTGATACCGGCGGCCTATCGGGAAGGTGTGGGGTTTTATCCGGCGGAAACCACCGGCACCGGTCAATTCACCGCCCCGCCTCATGGGTTGCAAATGCCGGGGACGGCAATGACCCAAAGAAGTATTTACCCCAGCACCATTTCACCACAGACGATGGGCCCCGCCACCCTGCCAGAGCCGGAACCGGAAACCAGCGGTGGTAACAAGGCGCTGGGGCTGCTGGTTGGCTCCTTTGTGGTGATCAGCGCGGCAGTAGGGTTTGGTGCATGGCAGATGGGCATGTTTGGCGAGGCCCCGCCGCCACCCGCATCGGGCATAGACCTTGGGGCGCAAACCGCTGGCATGCCGGCAAGACGGACCAATACCCGTGCCGGTTTTCTGGCAGATTTCGATGCCGGGCGCTGCACGTTTCTAACGCGCGTGCCGGCTGGCCGTAACGCGGGGATGATCGAGGTATTTTCACAAACCGGAGAAGAGCTGGCCGGGCTGCCAGTTGCCTATGAAGAGAAATTTGGCGCCCGCCCTGCCATCCTGCCGCGCCAGATCACGCCGGATCAATGTGCCGCGCTTGAGTTCACTCATGCGCTTCAGGGGCGCGGGCGAGAGGCCCCACGGATCGAGATGACAAAAGACGAGATGATCTCGGGGCAGGCGACAACTGTGCGGATCGGCGACATCGGGCGACAGTCGGTCTGGGCCGCGCTGATCACCCCAAGTGGGGCGCTTTTCAACCTGACGGAACGGTTATCGGATCCGGTGGGCGGGCAACGCAGTCTGAACTTCGGATTGACGCTGGCCAAGGGATCAGAGGCGGTGCCGCAACTGGTATTGGTTGTCGCCAGTGACAGCCCCTTGGCGCGCACGGCAACGGCGGGTGATGGCATCCCTGCGGCCGAACTGCTGGCCTTGGTGTTGGAAGAAATTTCCGGTCGCAAGGGCGCGGCATCGGCAAGTTTGGGGTATGTCAAATTACTGCCGCCGGAAGACTAGGCCCGAATTCTAGCGCACATCAAAAGTTGCAACCGCAAGGGCTGCCTGACTGGCTACCTCGCCGGATAATTCTGAAAATACATCCTGCGCCAGCTGTCCGGCGCGGTCCCTAATCTCCATGGCGGGGCGGCGGGTGGCGATTGCCAGCAGGATTTGCTTGGTGTCACGCGGCGCACCCGGACGGGTGACCGGCACATCAAAGCGCGCAAAATTCCCGGAGAACGACATAAAGCGTTGCAGATCCTGAACCACGCCGTTGTTATCAACCAACACCAAGGTGACATAACGCCCCGCAGTGCCCCGCAGGACGCCGGTCAGATTGCCACCGGAAGGCACCTCGGCGGCATCAAGGCGCAGACCCAATTGGGTCGCAGGATAATCACGGTTCAGCCGGACATAATTCAGCGCGGCACATTGGCGATCATCAATCAACACGCGGGTCTGGCGAATGTCGGTGTCTTCCTCCGTCAGCACCGCGTCACTGAAGCGCGCCATTGCGGCATCGGAATTGGCAATCAACGCCAGTCCGACACCCTCTGTCCCGTCCCGCCGGGGCAATGCCAACAGACACGGATCGGTCACAGAGGTTTTGATCCTGCGCAACAGATCCCCCACCGCGATATCCTGTGCTGAAGGCGCCGGTGCCGCGACTTTGGGTTTGGGCGGGTTGATTTCAGGCCGGCGCCCCACGGCGGTAACCACCGTACTGGCAGCCGCAGCCGGGCGCACAACCTCGGTCTGGCTGGGCACACGGGTGACAGTTTCCGCGCCAGAGGGAACCGGCGTGGCGATCAACCCGGCTGTGCCTTCCGGCACGATCGGGCTTAACGCTGGCGCTGTGGGCAGGGCAGTGACGGTTTCGGGGATCAGCGGACCGGTATCCAGCGGCTCGGGTGCCGCCGGTATGATCGGTTCGATGGTTTCTGGCTCTGCTTCAACAGGTGCGGCGGCGATGGCCTCAAGAGCCTCAGGCGTTTCTGGTTCCAGAGCAGCGGGTTCTTCAACCTCTGGTGTGATCGGTTCCGGTTCCACCGGATCGGGTGCCACCGGTTCTGCGGCGATGGTTTCTTCCGGCGCAAGGGCTGCCAGTTCCTCGGGTTCAGCATCTTCAAGGGTTTCGGGGGTGGCAGGATCAATCCCATCCCCGTCATCAGCCCCGGCTTCACCTTCCTGCTCCAGCAAACCGGCAATTGTATCGCTGTCTAGGGGGGCAATGGTGATGGTATATTCAGGCCGCTCCTCTGGATCGGGGGCGGCGACGGCCAGCACATTCTGCAACCCACCAAACCCAATGGCGATTGCGGCACCGTGCAGCACAACAGCCCCTGCCGTTGCCGCCCACCAGCCGCCGGGGCGGCTGCCATGATAGGGTAGAAAACTCATGTCCCTTCACGCCGGTGAATGGTGACCAGCCGGATATCAAGGTTTTCCATACCGGGTCGGTTGACCAGTTTCAGCAGATCAAGGGCAGGTGCCGTGCGGTCAATCAGCACATGCAGAACACTATGCCCGACCATGGCCTGCGGCAGCCCCTCCACCGCCAGTTCCGCGCCATCCAGTGTCAACCTGCCGTCTTCCTCGACAATCAGCACCGGTTTGGGCAGCTGATCAATCGGCAAATCACGGGTTTCTGATATCCGCACACCTTCATCCGGTGTGCTGACCAGCGACCCCGTAGCAAGGAAAAACAGGATCAGCAGCAGCACGATATTCACGATGAACAGCGATACATCAGGCCGGATCGGTTCACGTGGACGGGGCAGGGGGCGACGACGGGGTGCCATATCAGAATTCCTCCCCAATGCTGACCTGAACCGAGGCGACTTCGGCAGCGCTGAGGCGGGCCAGAACCGTCGTGATATCCTGCACCTGTGCAGAGGGTCGTACAATCAGGACAACCGAGCCGGGGGAGCCGGCAGTGCCCAGGGCACCGGCAAGATCATCCAGCGCATCAAAGCCAAAACGCTGGCCGCCAACCAGAACGGCCTCTGCTTCGATGGTCCAAAGCGCCACATCTTCCGCCTGCTCAGGGGCGGGTGGTTCGGGGTCTTCGCCTTCTTCTCCAGCAACGCTTGGGCCGGCATCCACCTGGGCCTGCGCGCTTTGAAAAGGCAGCAGGGAATAGGGCGTCAGTCCAGAGGACAACATGAAGAAAATCAACAGCTGAAACATGGCATCGGCCAAAGGCGTCAATGCGAAGCGGTAGTTTGTACGCCGCTGGGGTAGATTGAGGGAAAAGCCGCTTGCCACGCCCCCACTATGCCTTTGCGGTTGGGTCAACCCGACCATAGATCGCGGCAGAAATGGCCGCCTCGATCAGGTTGCGTTCACGGTCGATCCGGCTTTCGAACCAGCTGGCAAAGAAATAAGCGATCAGCGCAATCGCCAGACCCACCGCGGTGGTCGTAAGCGCGGTCCAGATGCCCCCGGCAAGGGCCGCAGGATCAACACCACCATCCGACAGGGACAGGACCGAAAAGGCATCAATCATGCCGATCACTGTCCCCAGTAGACCCAGCATCGGGGCGGCCTGTACCACCATTTCCAACAAACGCATCTTTTCGGTCATCCGTGCCAGTTCGATCACAGCGGTCTGGCGGCCCAGCTCTTCTGCATAGGCGGTTTCGCCCGGTTTGGCCTGCACGCCGGAAAACACCGCCTGCAGGATGCGCGACAGGACCGATTTGCGATCTGACGCCAGCCGCATGGCATCGTCGCCACGCCCAGACAGCCAGGTATCAAGGATCTCTTCGGCGCGGTGTCGTTTACCGACCCCGATCCGGGCAAACTGCACCAGTTTGAAAACCGAAACGGTGACCGACATCAGGGACAATACCGCCAATGCAAGAAAAACCACCAAGGTGGCAGGGTTCAAAGACGTCCCAAAGAACTGTTCCATAACATCCTTTCCATCGTCATCCGTGCCAGGGCACGCCGTGATCCAAAGATCAGATGCCGAACTGAATTGCTGTGCGTGAAGAGGCGGTCAGGGCCTGCATGCAAATTGGGGCCTCTGAACCGGCAACGACACAGGCCGCTGCGTCATTGACCACAATGCGCGAAATCGCCCCGCAGGGGGTTCCGGCCAGATCAAATTGCAAGATCTTGGTCTTGCCTTCAATCAGATCACCGAACTCCAGCACCAACAGGCGTGTCACGGCCCCTTGGGAATCAAAAACCGCCACTTCATAGGCGGTTCTATCCAAGGCATTTCCGGTTCTGTTGGCGGCAACATAGGTCAGACGGCAGCTGCCCGCCTCGGTCTCAGTTGCACCATTTAATTCCAGCGAAAATACAGGGGTTTCCTGTGCAAAAGAGGCCGTTGAGAATGTGAGGGCGGCGGCGACGGTGGCGGCAAAAATACGTTTAAATAACATCAATCTTCCTTGCAAATTCGTTAAACAATTGCATGACCATAGCGCCGCGAACCGGGCGACAAGTCAATCGGAATCATGAGATAAACCGTGTTTTTCTGATATGAAATCGGAAATTTGCAACCAAGGGAATGATGATGGACGCTAGCGGAAAACGCCAATCAGAAATCCGGGGTTTGGTTGATTGTTCATGCTGCGCTGCTTTACTGCGGGCATGGGAACGGTACGCGGTTCGGCGACTCGTCTGGCCTGCGGCATTGAAGCCGCTGCCGGTTTCACCTCTCGGGGAATGACGGGCGCGTCAAACACCAGATCACCAGAGGCATGCGCAGTATGGGTGGTTGTATTGCCCCGTGATTTGGGACGGTGGCCGGTTTCAGGGGCCAGCTCCGATCCGAAAAGCCGCCAGCGCAGGACATTGGCTCGCGAAACGTCTTTGGAAACGATATTCGACATTTCTTCCGCTGTAGGAGTCTCTGCGGTCTGTGCAGATTCAACAGGCCATGCAAGCCGGCCAAGTTCGGCATTGTCAGGCGCGAAAGGTTCAGGCGAAGAAATTGCCGCCTTGCCCGCAGATCCATGTGCATTGGACAGGCCGATGCCGCCGCCAACGGTCAGGATCACCAACCCGATTGTTATGCCTACAAAACGTATCATGACCTCTATATAGCCTATATCACTTGGTTTTTCAGCTTTTTTATCGGGGCCTGTCAAATTTGTGGTATATTCCCCACGCTGCCCTACTGAAGCATTTGAATCCATTGCCTTCTCGGGATCAATTCTGGCCACGTATCTTGGAAACTCTTGTGACAGGACAGGTAATGCAGAGGAAACTGATCCGCCTTGTGGCATGCGCGGTGGGAATATCCCCGTTTCTGCCGATCCGGGCCGAGGCGCAATTTGCGGTCTGCAATCAAACCTTTGATGTGATCAACGTTGCCTTGGGGGCCTATGAACGCAGGGCATTCAACACCTCTGGCTGGTGGACGATTGGCCCCAACCAATGTGCCAATGTCATCGACGAAACTTTGACGGCGCGCTATTTTTATGTGTTTGCCAAGGATGTCTTTGGTCGTGAGGTGCTGACAGGGGCTACACCGATGTGCGTTGCCCCGGACCGTTTTGAGATCAGGGGCGAGGGGGATTGCCTTGTGCGCGGTTTGATTGAGGCGCGGTTTCACGAGGTGGACACCCGCAAAAGCGAACGCTGGACTCTCTTTATCTATCCGCCACCAAATTGATGTTTTTCCAGGCCTCAAATTCCAATCGCGACTCGCCCTTGAGCGGATTTTCGATGTAGGATGATCTCAAAGACAGGAGCTCGGGCACGATGATCCCCTCTCGACCATGCTGGAATCTGCGCAAATGGGCGGCATCCTTGGGATGTGCGGCCGGAATAATGATGTCGACACCGGCCATCGCGCAAAACTGGCAGGGCATCGTGATCGGCCAGTCCGGTCCGGCGGTGCCAAATGCCTTTGCGGATGCTTTCCATGTTGCCGGTGCGCTACGCAATGGCGGGTTAGATATGGTTCAGATGTTGCGCGACCAGCCGCGCGATGCGGTTCTGGCGGCCCTTGATCTGTTGGGCAGTGACGATCATGCCGTGATTTATCTGACCGGTCCGCTGACACAGGAGGGCACAGCAATTGCGCTGGAAGGGGGCGCATTGCGCTTTGACGATGTGGTCAGCCGTCTGGTTTCTGCGGGTCTGAACAAATTTGCACTGCTTGTCGAAACCTGCCCGGCACAGGATGTCGACCTTGTGCTGCCCTTGCCCCAACCGGGTATCGAAATGCTAAGCGCGGTTTCGGCCCCAACGGGGGAGGCCTGCCCGGACATGGGGCGGCGGATGACGGATCTGCTGAAAGCCGACCTTGAGGCTGACATGACACTGGGTGCTTTGTTGTCGTCTGTGACGGTCACGTCCAACATACAAGAAGACCTTTTGCTGCGCGCGCCCACTGTTGCCGCGCCGGTTGTTTCGCTGATCAGCAATGATGTGGTTTCTAGTTCCGCCAGTGCAGTGGTTTCGCTGACGCCGGTCACCGCACCATCGGCGGGTGTGGCCCTGCTGCCGGTTGCGTTGGAAGCGCCGGCGCCGGCATCATCACCGGATGCCGGTGAGGTTGTGATTTTTGCCCCTACGCCACAGGCGCAGCAGGCAGCCTTGCCTCGCGCTGCCGGGTTGCCAGAGCCGTCGATTATCGTGGGCATTATCGAGCATCTTACCCTTGCGTCCTTTTCCCCTGCTGAACCACTGGGCGACGTGACCAGTAATGAAATAAGCTACGAAAATCTGGAGGCGCGCCGCACCCTGCGGGAACAGGACGCCGGATTATTCGCGAGCCTGGTGGGGTCAGGTGCCTTTGATCCACCAGCGCCCTTGCTGGCGACAGCGCTCCAGACAGAGCTTGCGCGGATGGGCTGCTATTCGGCTGGCATTGACGGGCAGTGGGGTCCGGGTTCGCGCCGTTCGGTCGGGCGCTACTTTGATGAGATCGATGGCGTGGAAGCCGTATCACTGGACCCGACCATTGACCTGTTCCGCCAAATCGTTTTGCAAGACGATATCGTCTGTGCCGCACCTGTGGCTGCCGCAGCACCGCGCGCGACCACTGCGCGTTCCACAACCCGGTCCACCAATCGCACAGCAGCCAAGCCGCGTACGACGACACGCCGTGCAGCCCCCAAACCTGCGGCAAAGGCGGCACCCAAGCGAACGATTTCTGGTGGCAGACTGGGCGGCGTGTTCCGGTAACATATGCCGTTTGACGTAGATCCACGTTTCCAAACCACTGCACGACATGCCAAAATCAGACGCCGCCGCCGTTGGGGTCTTCGGGCAGGTGCCGGGGTATTGGCCCTTGGTGTTCTTGCCGGTTTGATCTGGGGGATCACTGGCTGGGGTGCGGATGAGGGGCGCGAGGGGCCTGACCCAACCGAACAGGCACAGAACCCGGAGGATGAGGATGAAACGTTTTCATTGGTGCAAAGTTCCGAAACCGCTCAGGCGTCAATCAATGTTGAGCGGCTGAACTCCTTTATTGATCTGCGCCGCGATCCGATGATCCTGCATTTTGCCGGGTCTGAAAGCGATCTGTCGAAACGACTGCCTGCCCCGGCCAGCTTTGCACAGGGTCGATTGTCCCGTGGTGGTCCCGATGCGGTTCTGGCGCTGAAGGACAGCCTGTTTGTGGCGGAGCGGCGGTTGATCACAACCCTGCCGTCCAGCCGAGATGACTTTGCCCTGTTCAAGGCGCAGCGCAGTCAGGGGTTTCGTGCCACAACAGATCGCAGCGCGGCGGCACCTGTCGCGCAAGGCAAGCTGGTTGCCGTCAAGGAAGACAGCAGCTGGGGCAGCTTGGTTGGATCAGAGGAAAACGGCGCTGATCCGGCTGCTGCGCCTGCGGTCTATGTCGAAACGCAAATTGAAAACACAACCAGCACCGCCGTCACCCTGCGTGAAAGCCAGCGCAGGGTTTTGTATGAGGACGAGGTCATTGTACTACAGGCGGGGCGCAACCTGTCGGACGTGCTGGTCTCTGGCGGGTTGGCTGCGAATGAGGCTGCCAATGCCGCCCGCGCAGCGGAGCAAAAGCTGACCCTGCCCACCCCTCTGCCCGCCGGTTCTGTGGTGGCATTGCGGCTGCGTCCCGATGCCCTTGCAGGTCGGTTGATGCTGATGTCGGTATATGGGCCGGGCGGGTATCTGGCCAGTCTGGCACAGGTGGGAGCGGGGCGGTTTGAACCGGCGGCGGACCCCTGGATCGATGCGGATCTGCTGTCGCGCTCCGGCAAGGTCCGGCAACAGGCGGGCAAACCGGGTGAAGTGCGCCTGCTGGATGCGCTGTATTCCGCCGCGATCCGCAACGGGATGTCGACAGGTATGGTGGGCGAGTTGATTGTACTGATGTCACAGCGGTTCGATCTGGATCGGTTTGTCGCTGACGGGGACGAGTTGGTGGTGCTGCGCGCGGCGGACCCCGGCCCCTTGGGTCGTGGCCTTGGTGAGGTGCTTTATGTCGGCATCCACGGCCCCACGCAGACAATGCGCTGTTATCTTCTGCCCAGCGGGGATGATTTCAGCTGTTTCGACTTCGACGCCCCGTCACAGGGTGGGGCAGGTCTGGGCGGCGGATTTCTGGTGCCTGTGGACGGTGTGAAAACCTCTGGATTTGGGCCACGGCATCATCCGATCCTTAATCAGGTGCGCAATCACAACGGGGTGGATTGGGCGGCCCCAACCGGCACGCCGGTGCTGGCCGTGGCAGCGGGGCGGGTGACCCGGATTGGCGATGGCGGAGGGTATGGCAATGTGATTTATCTGGATCATGGCGGTGGGGTTGAGACGCGATATGCCCATTTGAATGCCTTTGCCAAAGCCTTGAAGAAAGGCAAAATGGTCGCTGCAGGACAGGTCATTGGGTTTGTCGGCACCACAGGGCGCAGCACCGGACCGCATCTGCATTTCGAATTGCACGCGAATGGCACACCGGTTGATCCCTTGACCTATGGTGGCAGCGGCGATGGTCAGGCGACCCAAGCTGTTGATGCGCTGGTGAACCAGATCATTCGTGTGGAAAGTGCCGGTGTGGCAACCGCAAAAAACCCACTTTCGACGGCAACAGGACTGGGGCAGTTTATTCAAAGCACATGGCTCCGCATGATGCGCGACTATCGCCCCGATCTGGTGCGCAAGATGAACCGTGCGCAATTGCTGGCGCTGCGCACTGATCCGGCGCTAAGCCGTGACATGGTGCGCAATCTGGCCCGCGAAAACGAGGCGTTCCTGCGTACGCGCGGCCATCAAATCACTGCCGGGCGTCTGTATCTGGCGCATTTTCTGGGACCAGCGGGCGCGCATATGGCGCTGCGTGCGGATGCGGATGCCTCTGTCCTGTCGGTGATGGGCGCGCAGGTGGTGAATGCAAACCCCTTCCTGCGCGGCAAAAGCATCGCCGACTTACGCGCCTGGTCAGATCGCAAGATGCGGCAGCGGGGCAAAGGACCGGCAGCACCGCCTCCGGTACGGCGCATTCCGCCCGAAGTGATAGCCTATCGTGCCGCAGTGGATGCGATGTTGGTAGAGTTGTGAGATTTGTTGCTAGTTGCCGTATTTCAGAAAGTTTTCCAGCGCTGAAACATCGCCGACACCAACACGAAGGCGCCATTGGGTAGTGAACGGGCCATATTGAACACCAGCCCGGCCAACAGAAGAATATTTCGGGCTGTCGTCGATATAGGCCGAAAACGCGTGTTTCGCCCCGGATTGCACCAGTTTTTTCATCAGTTTGGTGATGGAGCCACTGGGCGCGGCGGACACAAAAGAGGACCAGATATCAAACAGCAGTTTGGCTTTCTCGCTTTTGTCGACAGCGACAAACAGAGCAGCTTGCAAAAACGCGCGGTCACGATTGGTATAAGCTTCCTTGGGCCCTTCAACGCCAAAAAATTCCTTGGCGATGGATGCGTATTCCTCATCGGTGAAATAAAGCTGTTCCGGCGCAAAACGAAGATCATGATAGGTCTGAGAAATTGTAGACATTTCTTGTTTCCTTTTGGTGGCTATTTGAAACTGTAGGAGAAATCATTGTTTTCGACTGACACTTCTACAGAAGCAAAAGCATCCCCTGATACCATCCGGCTCAACACCTGACGGCTGAGGTCGGGCAGGATTGAATTGGTGATGATGTTGTCGATCATCCGCCCGCCGCTATCGGGGTCGCGGCATTGTTCAACAATATGTTCGATCACCCCGTCGGCATAGGTGATCACCGCGCCATGCGCGCCTTTCAGGCGGCGTTCAACAGCGCCGAGTTTCAGTTTGGTAATCCCGGTCAGCACGTCGCGGCCCAGCGGGAAATAGGGGATCGAGACGATGCGGCCCAGAAGTGCGGGGGGGAAAACGTCGAGCTGGAAAGGTTTCATCGCGGCTTCCAGCTCCTCCATATCCGGTGTGGTTTCACCCGCCTCGGCCATTTCCATGATCACGTCGGTGCCGACATTCGAAGTGAGCAAAATGATCGTGTTCTTAAAATCGATCACGCGGCCATTGCCGTCTTCCATGATGCCCTTGTCAAACACCTGAAAGAACAACTCGTGCACGTCGGGGTGTGCTTTTTCGATCTCGTCCAGCAGCACCACGGAATAGGGCTTGCGTCGCACCGCTTCGGTCAATCGTCCGCCTTCGCCATAGCCGACATAGCCGGGAGGTGCCCCTTTCAGCAGGGAAACGGTATGGGCCTCCTGAAACTCGCTCATGTTGATTGTAATGACGTTCTGTTCGCCGCCATAAAGCTGTTCCGCCAAGGCCAGTGCGGTTTCCGTCTTGCCCACGCCGGACGGCCCGCACAGCATGAACACCCCGATGGGTTTATTCGGGTTGGACAGACCGGCGCGGTTGGTTTCGATCCTTTTGGCGATGGCCTTAAGCCCGTGGTCCTGCCCGATGACACGTTCCTGCAAGCGGTCGGCAAGTTGCAGCACGGCCTGCAATTCATCCTGCACCATGCGACCGGCTGGAATGCCTGTCCAGTCGCTGATCACGCTGGCCACGGCTTGCCCGTCGACATGGGCATAGACCATGCGGTTGTCGGGGTTGCCGCCATCCAGCAGCGCCATCTTTTCGTACATTTCCGCACGCGCGGTTTCGGGGTCCAGCGTTTCGCCTGCGTCTTCGTCACTTTCCTGGGCATCCTTGGCAGCGAGGCTTAAGCGCAGCTCCAGAATCCGATCGACAACTTCCTTTTCGGCGGTGAAACTGGCGTCCAGCTCGGCCAGCCGCGCCTCAAACTTGGTCTTTTCCGCTTCGGCCTCGGCGAGCCGCTCCTCGTCGGTTTCGCCCAGATCACGCTCCGCAATCTTGCTGGCGATCTCGCTGCTCAGGGCTTCAATCTTGTCTTTGGTATCTGCGATCCGCGCTGGCACCGAAGCTTGGCTGACCGCAACCCGTGCACAAGCAGTATCCAGCAATGACACAGCTTTATCCGGCAATTGCCGTGCCGGGATATAGCGGTGCGACAGGGAGACCGCCGAAACAATCGCCTCGTCCGAGATGCGCACACCATGATGCGTCTCCATCGGGCCAAGGATGCCGCGCAGCATAAAGCAGCATTGTTCAACCGTAGGCTCATCAACGCCGACCGGTTGGAAACGGCGGGTCAGGGCAGGGTCTTTTTCAAAATACTGGCGGTATTCGGACCATGTGGTCGCCCCGATGGTGCGCAGGGTGCCGCGTGCCAGTGCGGGTTTCAGAATGTTGGCGGCATCCCCCGTGCCCGCCGCACCGCCGGCACCAACCAGCGTATGTGCCTCGTCTATAAACAGGATGATCGGTGTCGGGCTATTCTGCACCTCGTCGATGACGGATTTTAGGCGCTGTTCGAATTCACCTTTCATTGAGGCACCGGCCTGCATCGACTGGATGTCCAGTTCATAGAGCAATGTGCCTTGCAGCTTTGGCGGCACATCGCCGGCGGCCAAAGCCTGTGCAAACCCTTCAACCACGGCGGTTTTACCCACCCCGGCCTCGCCGGTCAGGATCGGGTTGTTCTGGCGACGGCGCAACAACACGTCGATAATCTGGCGGATTTCGTCACCACGCCCTTTGATCGGATCGGTATTGGCGGCCACGGCGGTCATATCCTTGGCGAAGCGTCCCAGCGGCGTGGCGGCCCCTTTGCGATCCTCGCCCGCGCCATCGACACTGGGCGAAGACAGGCCGGAGCCATCCATCGGCGGCATGGTTTCTTCTTCGGAATTGGCCCAAATCGTGCGGCTGTCCTGACTGATTTGCTCTGCCGAGATTTCGTCAAACACCATGGAATAGCGGGTTAACTGGCGTTTCAGATGGGGATCACTCAGCAGGGCCACCAAAACGTGGCCGGTGCGGATTTGCGCTTCGCTAAAGAACAGGGTGGCATAGGTCCACGCGTGGTTCAGCGCATCCGACAGGAAATCGGAAATGCCCGGAGTCTCGGTCACGTTTTTGTCCAGGGCGCTCATCGCCTTGTCGAGGTCTTTCAACACCCGTCCGCGATCGAACCCCAGTTCCGCTAGGGTCACCGACAGATCAGCATCTTTGTTTGACAGGGAATAGAACAGCCAGTGACACAATTCGACAGACCGGTTGCGTTCGCTGCGCGCATGGCGCATCGCCTGCAAAAACGCGTCATAGCCGGCGCGGTTCATCTTGCCGGCGTATTTTTCGATTGTGATCTCGGTCATCGGGTGTCCTTCGCTATTCTAGGCGGCGGTCTGTTCGGGCTGCGTATGATCAAGCGGTTCCAGTTCAAACCGTGTCACCCGTAAAAGGTGTTCGGGGTTATCGGGATCTGGCGCGATACAGGCCATCCATCCCATCATGATCGTCTGGCCCAATACGGCAGGGCGAATTTCGGGTTTGGGCAGCCAAAGCGCCACTTCAATGTCAAAAGCACGGCCCAGATACCAGAAGGTCAGATCGCGCAGATGGGCGTGATCAGTGCCACCGGGCAGGAACCGCAGGTAGGCGTCATAGTCTTTGACATAAATCTGAATGGTGATTTTCTCACCAATCGACAGAACACGTTCACCAAGGTTCGCATCCCGCCCCATAGTTGCCGCCTGTCGGCCCATCTGGCACAAGGCGTTTGGTTCGAACTCAAGCCATGCGGGTTCGAACTCATCTATGTCAATCCGAACCGCATCACCGAAATGCACCTGTAACATCTGGCGCAGTTTGACCGGGCTTTTGATCCGCCCCACAGCCAGAGGAGCCAGCCGTTGTTTTGCCGTATCCGGCACAGAGTCGCGGTTGCGATAGGAGGGAGAGCCGCTGCCGAGCAGCGACAGCACATAGGCCGAAAACCGATCTTGAGTTTCGTGATCAAACTGGGTGATGGCGCGGGCGTCGGACCAGGCGCGAAAGAACAGTTCCTGAAAACGGGCGGCAAAGATATCAGTGAAGGCGACAAAGCTGGGGTCGCCTGCATCAAACCAGCGCCGCACCTCTTCGGTCCAGACCAGCGGCAGCGCGCCTTGTGGTCCGAAAAACCCCATAAACTGTGCGCGGATCATCGGCGGGCTGGCTTCCAGATCGACCCGCGCCATATCGGCATCAGGAAAGGCCAGAAACGGGTCCTGCCCCAAACGCACAAGCGATTCCTTGAGCCGCGTGTTTTGACCGATGCGCGGCGCGTCCTGCCCCTCGCGCTCCAACCGACGCAACACGTTGAACAGACCCTGACCAAAAGCGGCTTTGGCTTGTGCATCGCGTTGGTTCAGGATTTCGGTCTTGCTTGGCTTGCTCATAACAATGGTCCAGAGCCTGAGCGCGGTGGAAACACTTTGATCTCACCGCGTTGCACGGTGCGCACAACCGTTTGGGTGAAACTGTTAACCGCGGCGTATTCCGACAGGAAACGGTCGAGGACCGCAGCCAGCAACATCACTCCGGATCCTTCGTATTCCTCTTCATCAAAGGTCAGGGTCACCTCGATCCCGCGCGCAGTGTGAAATCCGTCAGCATGGGGAATGGTGCGGCCCACGGGGCGGGTTTCCACCTTGTTCAATCCGGCAATCTGCGCCTCGCTGACATTGTCGGACAGATCGGTAAACAGCGACAGCATCTCGCGCAGGCTGGCGGCAGCATCCTTGCCATCGCGACTTTCCAGCCCGTAGTGGTTCAGCGACAGATAGGACACCAGCCGCCAATAGACATCACCCGAAGTGGTACGATGGGCGGCCCCGGATTCGAGATCGGCAAGGCTGTCGGTTGGCGGTGTGGGACCGGCGACACAAGACAAGGTGACCGTCTGATCGTCGCAGAAAAAGAAGTCATCTTTTGACTGCGCGATCGGCAAGAATTCGGGCAGATGCCGATTGGAACACAGGGTATTGAGCTGCAACCGCTGCACCACCTCGTCGCCGGGCGGGGCATAGATGGACACAAAGGTTTCGGTCCCGCGGTAGCGATAGTTCGACGCGCCATAGCGCTGTTCAGACGCGGTCAACCGGCGCGGGCGGCGGCGATAAGTGTAATACAAGACCTGACGCGGATCCTTGGCATCCGGCGGCAGAGCATAAAGCGGATAGACCCGCACTTTGTTCTGCTGACCTTGATAAAACGCCCAGACATCCTTGATCGATTGCACCTCGTAATGGGTGATCGGGGTGGAGTTGGGGGTGACCACTGCCTCGTGTTCTTTGGTGTTGATACGCACCTGTGAAGACATTTCTTCAAATTGGTTGATCGCCGGAGCGGCGTTCAGGGCAAAATGCTCTTTCTCAAGCCGCGAGGCGAGGCCGCGGTTCACCGTATCAAATTCAAAGATCACCTCGACCTGTGACTGACGGATATAGCGCAGGACATCGGCCATCCCACTCAGGCGGAAACCGGCAAACTTGCGGGGAAAAACAAAAAACTCGCGCAGAAAGGCGAAACCTTCGAACAGGCGGGTGTTATGGGCAAACAGACGTTGGTCCCGGTCAAAACCGACCTGTTCAAGACTATGCTGGGGCAGGGTGGCAAACACCGGATCGCCCTGTGCGTTCAGCCAGCGCAGCGAGATGCGGGTGGTGTCACAAAACAATTGCTCAAAAAGCGCAACACTGTCTTTTAACGGGCCGGTCAGATGGACCACCAGTTCATCCAGCCCGGCATCGTCGCCCAGACCGGCAAGAGTCAGATCAGCGGGATCGGTACCTTTCGCGCCCAGCCGTTCCAGCGTCAGAACAATGCCTGCTTTGGTGCCCTGCGCTATTTCCTGACCCAACGCGCCGATTGGCCCTGCACCGGCGTGGTATTTTACATCCCGCACCCCAAGCGGCCAGATTTTCAGCGGTGCGGCCAGTGCAAAACGGCAGGCGATTTGTTTGTCTGCGTCCTTGAAACGGGCATCCATATAGGCACCGGCGTTAAACGGGATACCCTTGGCCAGATCGGTGTTTTCAAGCGGCAGATTGGCCTGCACCAGCATCGCAGAAGGAGTGGGGGCCAATGCATCAGGAAAGATCTGATCCAGCAGTTCATGCGTGAAGGTCTTGAACTCATCCTGCATCTTGGTCTGGACGCGCGCGGCCAGTAAGGCACTGCCCTCAAGCAGGCCAGAGACCGTAGGATCAAGATTTTCCTCGACCAGCCCGCCAAGGCGATCGGCCAGACCGGGGTAGTCATGCGCAAACTCTGCTGCGCGTTCCTTAAGAAGCGCCAATTCGCGGTTATAGGCTTCGCGCAGGGCGCGTTTCATGCCTGCATCCTCAGCTTGGACATTTTCAGCTTGCCTGCGGCCATATCCACTTCGGCGTCAAAATCCAGTGGAATATCAATGGGATCGCCCATCAACTCGGCAGAGACAGAGATCGACAGACGTTGGCGGTTGTCGCCATCCGGCTCTACCACCGTTACTTCGATACTGTCGTGGACCAACCGGGGTTCATGGTTGATCAGGGATTTGCGGATGGTTTCCTTGATCCGTGGGCTGTTGATATCTGCGGTCGCAACACTGGACAGATCGCTGAACCCATAGTTGGCAATCGATGCGGCAACATGGGGGACATCATGCAGGCTGACCACCGAGCCCAGTTCAACCGTGTTCAGCAAGGCATTTAAATCGGTTTCAAGATATTTACGCAAGGTTGCCTCGTCCAAACCGTCGCGGCGTTGCAGGCTGCGGGGGCCGTCCCCCGGTGCGCTGCCACGGGCATCCCCGGCTTCAAAGGAATTGCGGAAAACCTGAAGGATGGAAACCTTGGCACGTTCGCCCTTGCGCCAGTTGCGCCGCGCTGCAAGTCGTTTGTCGGTTGGGGCGTTTTGCATAATCTCGCTTGCATTTGGGCCAACCATGGCCGGCTATCCCCAAGGTCCTCGGACGCAGAGGCGGGCCCAAAGGCCAGCCTCATTGGTATCAAAACAAGTGAACGGCAAAAGCCAGTCTTACTTGCCCCAGGTCTTGTTCTCGGCGATTTCCCAGCCAGCCATGCTTTCGGGGCCTGCGGCACCGGACTGCTCCTGGAAGGTATAGGTCACCTGAAAACGACGCATGTTCAGGGTCAGTGTTTCCTGAACACGGTCCAGACCATCCTTGCTGCCACCTGTGTTGTAGGTGCTGATGATGATGTCTTCCATGTCGATCTTGAGGTAGTCAACCGGCGCTTGGCCGCCTGATTTACGTACCACCAGCTGACCGCTTTTGATGTGCTCGCCAGAGCAGCAGCGCGCGATCAGATCGTGGGTCGCTTTGTCGACGTATTTGCTGATTGTGATATCGTTGACGTCAACCTTGCCGCCGCCGCCACCGCCACCCTGATGGGTCGTACCGGACTGCGTCATACCCCAGTTCCAGGACAGGATATCAATCCAGTCGCGGTGCTTGTCGTCCTGCGACTCACCTACAATGTTGTTGTCGAGATACAAAAAGCAATCAATGGCCATCTAGTTCACTCCTTTTGGGATTTTGGAACCTGACGCGCCTAATTGCGCGGCAGGAAATCTTATTTCTATTTTCCTGTTGGCAGCTTGGATACGAGGCTCATGCCGATATCCATGCCTTCCAGTTGGAAATGAGGTTTAAGGAAAAATTTGCCTTGGTAATAACCTGGGTTCAATTCATCCTCTACCACCTCGACTTTCGCACCAGCCAAAGGCTTTTTCGCCTTTTCGAATTCGCTGGCACTGTCTGGGTTTCCTGAAACATATTTATTGATCCACGCCTGCAAGTCCATCTGAAGTTGCATTCTGTCAGGACTTTGCCCGATTTTGTCGCGTACCATCGCCTTAAGGTAATGGCTGAACCGCGATACGGCGAAAATGTAAGGAATACGTGACGACATATTGTCCGATGCAGTGGCCAGATCGTCGACATATTTCTTGGGGCGGTACAGGGATTGCGCCCCGATGAAAGCCGCCTTGTCTGTGTGCTGTCGATGAATGAGGCCGATCAGGCCAGCCTGAGACAATTCGCCCTCGCGACGGTCGGTGATCGACACTTCGGTCGGGCATTTCAGGTCCTTGGAGCCATCGCCGGTATCAAACAGATGGGTTGGCAGATTGGCCACCTCACCACCCGAAGTCACGCCGCGAATGCGCACGGTCCAACCGCTTTCTTTAAACGCGCGGTTGATGTTTGCCGCCATGGCATGGGCTGCGTTCATCCAGGAATACATCTGGCCGCCGTGACCATCCGTATCTTCGACAAAGTTGAACTCTTCCACAACGGAATTGCTGTTTGGGCCGTAAGGTTCACGGGCCAGAACGCGGGGCAGGGTCAGCGCAAGGAAACGCGCGTTTTCGCTGTCGCGCAGGCTGTTCCACTGAGCATATTCCGGGGTTTCGAAAATCTCGCTCAGGTCCGGCGGGACGGAGATTTCGTTCCAGCTGTCCAGACCCAGCAATTCGGGCGACGCACCGGAAACAAATGGGGCCAAAGAGGCTTCGGCGATCTTACCGATGGAGTTCAGCAGGTTCACATCCGGCGAGGATTGGCTGAAGTGATAGTCACCGATCAGGCAGCCAAAGGGTTTGCCGCCCAGAGTGCCAAGGTTTTGTTCGTACACCATGTCATGCAGCGGGGATTTGTCCCATTTTGCACCAGGGTAGCGGCGCATCATCGCCTGCAGCTCTTTTTTCGAGATGTTCAGAACCTTGACCCGCAGGGTGCTGTCGGTCTCGGCGTTGTTCAGCGTATAGGCCAGACCGCGCCAGCTGCTTTCAAACTGCTGGAACTGTTCGTTGTGAATGATCTCATTCATCTGGTCGGTCAGCTTTTCGTCAAGCTTGGCCAGCATCGCATCCAGCGTATCAATCACATCCTCGGCGATCAGCGACTGGTCGCCCATGGCTTCGCGCACCAAGGCCACAACAGCATTGTCCACCTCTTTGGCGGCCACTTCGGAACGAGGTTTGATTGTTTGTTTCAGGATATCCGAGAATTCGGAAAGCTCGTTCAGCGCCTCTGCACCCTGCTGGTTTTCCTGTTGTGTTTCATTGCTCATCTTGATCTCTTTTCCGGCTTATCTGCTGACATGTGGGGCTGGGGCCGCCTACATTAATCATCATCGGTGTCAGGTCCGGCACGATCCGCCAATGCGGCCATCAGTTCGGGGTCGCTGAGCAGCTTTTGCAAATGTTCCTGTGCCTTGGGCTTGGCGCTCATGTAACGCTGCAGGTTTGCCAGCTGTTCACGCGCTTCAAGGATCTTGCGCAGTGCGGGCACCTGACGTGCAATCGCAGCCGGCTCAAGGTCTTCCATCTTTTCGAATTGCAGATCCACGCCCATCTTCTGACCGCTGTCGGGATCCAGCTTGTTACCCACCATAAAGGTCATGCCGGGTTTGGTCGCGGCCATGTAGTCATCAAGCGTGTCTTTGGTCACATCCGAGAACTTGCGGTCATCCGCCGGTTCGGGTTCAACCCCGGGGTTATTGCCTGACAGATCCGACATCACACCCATGACAAATGGCAACTCGACCATCTTTTCGCTGTCATAGGGATCTTCGTATTGAATTTGCACGCGGGGCGGGCGGTTTCGTTTGATGAAACCGGAACCAGAATCAGACGCCATTCATACTACTCCAAGAAAGTAACCTAGGTTTTTCAATCAAAAGTGAAGCAGCGTTAACCATCAAAGTCAACGCCACGCCATATCTTAGGCATTGGGGCGAAAGGATATTTGACAAAGCAATCATATTTATTGGTTTGTTTCCACCACTGGAACCAATTCGTCAACCAATGATTGAAAGTCCCGGGCAAGATAACTTCTAGCGCGTTGCAACAACAGGGGAACCGGCGATGATCTTTCTTTTGCCAGAAAATAGGTTTCCACTGCGCGCATTGCACCTGCCGCCTGTTCGCTGCTTTGGATGTCGGGGGCCGGCGAGTCGGACTCTGCGGTATCGGTTTGCGGTGACGGGCTTTGCGGGGCGCTGTCGGTCAACTGACGCAAGCGGTCGATGTTCAGCGAAAACCCGGTTTGCGGGCCAAAATCGACAACCGCCTGATTGGCCTTTTCCGGCAACAGGGTTTCCAGCGCTTCGATCAGGGGGCGGCCAATCAGCAGCCGCGCCTGCGTGACCAGCAACAGTGCCGCCGAGGAGGGTTCGCTGTGCCGGTAATAATGTTCGCAAGCCTCAAGTGTCAGGCGGGCATGGCTGTGACTTGTGATTGCCTCAGCGGGTGGCGTAGCTGCCTCAGCAACCGGGGCTGCAGGCATGTCGGGGGATGGTGTGGGCGCTGGCGCTGCGCTGGCCTGTACCTCCGCGGCGCGCAATTCGGGGCGGGCGGAACTGATCGCGCCCAGCATTTCCTGGACCGTCGCGGTGAGCAGATCAAAGGAAGGTGTGAAAGCCGCCGCCTCATGCGCCTGACAGCTCCGGGTGATCCGCCCCAGCGCCTCTGCCAGCCGCAACAATGCCTTATGATGCTGCTCCAACCGTTTTTTATTGCCCGGATCGCTGAGCGCGTCGGTCATCATACCGGGAGTCAGATCCTGTTCGTTTTGCAGCGGAGTAACAGCACCGGCAGCAACACGGATTTTGCGCAGGCTGACCTCATCCGTACCGGTCAGCCCGAGAAACTGGAGCGGCTGGATCAGGGTAACCTGACTGTTCAGATCGCCCAAAGCGTCCCGCCGCGCGGTTATCCCGTCACCAAGCCGGGGATGCAGATCGTCGCCATATGTCTCAAGCAGTGCGGCAATTGACTGTACCGCATCGGCCAGGGGATCAAGCCTGCCGGCAAGCGCCTCCCATTGGGCGAGCAGCACAAGCAGACGAATATCGCGGCTGCGGGTCAGCAGGCTTTCAATCTCGCGGCGTTCGGTCGTGATATCCACCTCGCCACTGTCAAAGATCATGTCCTGCGAAGCGGTTCCATCGGGGCGTTCAACACCGGGGCGGTAATAATAGGCAGGCAACCGGCCCAAGGCACCGAAATAATATTCTTCATATCCGGCATCCATCGTCGCATCCAGATCAGGACCGCAGGGCGCGTCATCCGCAACAGGTGTCAGCAATTCGTCTAATGTCACGGGTTTGTCCCCAATTCATGAATGTTGTGAATACGGCGTAAAAACCCGCTACCGTCAAGGTTGATCGGATTTACCCGTCGCATCGGCGTAAGCTTTGGCAAAGGCCCGCAGAAACACATCTAGCATCCCATGATCCCCGGTACTGGCCTTTTGATCCCAGCGTTTGACAAAAGCATCCCAATTGCGAGTCTTTTTCGACCCGCTCAACAGGTTGCTGGACGTGCCGTCACGCTCGGCAATCTCATCCGGGGCAAGCCCGGTCAACACCTCGGCCAGTGCCGGTTGCAATGCGGCAAACACTGCCGTCTGATGACGCCGCAAGTCACTTAACGCATTCTCGAACCCCTCGGCCCCTGTCAGAAAGCCTTCACGCGGAGAGAGCAGAAGAGCGGCAAGCGCCTGATCGCTGTCAGGCATAAATTTCATTGGGTTGTTGCCGGTAGCACTGCGCATTGTGCGCTCGCCGCTGCGGGTGAATTGTTTGACGCTGGCGCGGTCCTTGAGCATCAGCATCACCTCGTCCACCGTCACCCGTGCGCTTTTGCCGAGCGCCTCGACCAGCGCAAGCGGATCAACCCCTTCAACGCTTTTCGGGTCAATGCCTGCACCTGCGCAAAAGGCAGCAAGGATTGCCTGACCGTCCGGCCGGCCTGGCGCAGCGACAGGGATGGGCTCTGCCACGGCGGGCGCAGGAGTGGTGCGACGCGGCGGCGGCTTGATCACCGTTTCGGCAGGGTTGCCCACCGGCGGCATCGGCACAGCCTTGGGCGCGGCGAGCGGCGGCGGGGGTGATTGGACCGGCTGTTGCGGCGGGTGTTGCACAGCATCGCCTTGCGAGGGATGAACATTGGGTTGCTGAAGCTGGGAAGCATCCGGCGGTCTGTGCTGCGGATTGGCGGGCTGTTGCAGCGGCACGAAATCCTGCGCCATTTCATCAAGATGATGCGGGTTCGCCGCAGGGTTCGGCAGGGGGTTCACCGGCGCAAGCCCACCGGTATTGGGGTCCGCCCCCATATCCCAGGGATCCGCATCCGTACCAATGCCCCCCCAGGGATCAACAGTAACACCGGGCCGTTGCTGGCGTGCGGGCGCGGGTGCCTGACGTGTGCTGAGTTCCACAGCGATGATATAGTGACCGACAATCAGCCTCTCGCCACCTTTAAGCTGCACAGGGCCGTCGATCCGGTAGTAGCTGCCTTGCAGATAGGTCCCGTTGGTCGATACATCGCGCAGCCAATAGGCCCCGTCATGATACTGAATATCAAAGTGGTGGCTGGACACATGTTTGGCGGGATCAGGCAAAATCCAATCCATTGATGCACGCCGTCCGACACTTGCCCCTCTCTGATCAAGAGTGATCCATGTCGGCCCGCCGTCTTCCAGCGTGTCAAAATTATCGATTCGCATACGCAGTGTCATTAAGGACCAACTTGCGCCAAAATTACGGTCAATTCCAGTGGGATATCCCGAAACATCCGGCCTCAGGACCGGGTCATATTGCCACCCTAGCTCGCATGATACAGCACTTCGGACTGATCGATGAACCGCGCCAGACGGATGGGCCGCGATTGCAGGTCGGACTGTGCAAGGCAGGAAAGTACCGCGGTATTCAGCGCCTTGGGGCCGCGATGTGCGGGCACCCCTGCAGGATCATTGGGAGCGATTGATCCACCGGACCAGCCCACGGCCAACCCAAGATATGTGGCCGGCGTCCGCACCGGCGCATAAAGTGCAGCCTTCATCGCGCGGTAGCGGTTTTCATTATCCGGGTATTGCGTCCAATTCGCCACAAGCTCCATCATCTGACGGTCTTGTGCGCTCAGATCCTCTCCGGACAGGCGCAGACATTCATAGCCCCACCACACGCCCATTTTTGGCATCGTCGCAAACGCCGTATAGGTCACCGCCTCTTCCGGTGTGGTCGACGCCCGTAACCGATACAGGTATTCTATCGCCCGCTCTGTAACTGTGGGGCGGTGCAACGTTAGCTGAGAAACATGCGGCATTTTAGCATATAGTTCGGCGGGTGTGGCATAGCGCAGCGCAGCCAGCGGCGGCTGGGTCTTGTCCGGTTCAGCAGGGGGCGCATGATCATGAGGGGCCATAACGGCAGAGTTTCGCCGAAAAACCCGCCACGTCAATCCATGTTAAATATATCTGGCCCGCAAGATGCAGCCCTGCGCCTAATCCGGGTTAAATGGCCCTCTGCCTACTTGTACATCAGTAAGAAGTTTTCCATTCTACCTAAAGGCGCATTCCGATTTGATTGCTGCGCTGCCAAAGGGCTACTCTTTGGATGATTCTAAATAAGATCAGTGGGTTTTATGAATTTAATTCTTAGCCAAGAGAACCGGCCCGCCATCCTGACCACGATGTTGGGTGAAACCGAACTGGTGTTGCTGCGCTTTACCGGGCAGGACGCGGTTAACGATTTGTTCGAATATCGGGTCGAGGCGGTATCGCTGAACCCGGATATTGATCTGAACGCGCTGATGGGCACCCATGCGCATGTCGCGTTTTCCAACCAGCAGCATGGCCCGCGTTATTATGATGGCATCGTCACAGATGCAGAGACACTTGGCGTTGGCGATGGCGGTTATCTTTATTCGCTGACCTTGCGACCGTGGCTGTGGCTGGCGGATCAGCGTCAGAACCAGCGTATTTTCCACAATAAAACCGTGGTCGAGATTATTGAGGAAGTCTTTGGCGATTGGGCAGAGGCGTCGCAGCCCCTGTTCGATAACCGCCTTTTGCAGGATTACCCTGTTCTGGAATATACGGTGCAATTCGGCGAAACGGATCGCAATTTCATCTGCCGCCAGATGGAGCGTTTCGGGATCAACTATTGTTTTGATCATCAGGCGGGGGCGCATACGCTGGTGATGACAGACGATCCGCTGAGTTTCAGCGCTATCGCGGGGGGTACACGGGATTATTATAACTCGGTTGAGGATCATAATGCCGATGACGAACATTTCTGGGACTGGCGATCGGGCAGGGGGCTGACCACCGGCGCGGTGAAACTCACCGATTTCAACTTTAAAACACCTAAGGCCGCCATGCAGGTCAGCCAGCTGTCAAACCGGACCCATCCGCATGGGCAGATTGAATCCTATGCCTATCCCGGCGACTATCTTGAGGCGGGCACTGGCAAGGGCCTGTCTCAGACGCGGTTGAAGCAAATTGAATCCGCTGACCATCGGCAACGGATCGTCGGCAATGCCCCCTCCTTGTCCTCAGGTCTGTCGCTGGACCTGACGGGCGACGACATTCCCGGGCGCAAACCCGGCACGCTGATCTGTCTGGAGGCGCGGCACAGCTATTCCGCCAATGGCTATCAGTCAGGTGGATCGGGCAGTGATATGGCCTCTTACAGCGGTGAATATGTGCTGACCCCGGTGGATGCGCCGATCCTGCCGCCGCGCAACACTTATGTTCCGCGCATCCATGGGCCACAGACCGCTATGGTTGTGGGCGAGGGCGAGATTGACTGTGATGAATACGGGCGCATTCTGGTGCATTTCCACTGGGATTTGCAAAAAGCCTATTCAATGCGCTGCCGCGTCTTGCAGCATTCAGCGGCTGGTGAATATGGCGGCATGGTCATTCCACGCATTGGCATGGAAGCGGTGGTGGAGTTTCTGGAAGGCGATCCCGACAAACCGCTGGTGACCGGTTGTGTTTTCAACGGCAAAACCGACCGGCCCTACAGCCTGCCCGCGCATAAAACCAAACATGTGATCCGCGCGGATACCCACGAGGGGGCAGGCTTTAACGAGATCAGTTTTGAAGCGCAGGCCGGTCAGGAAAACATGGCAATCCATGCGCAAAAAGACCAGACGATCCGGGTGTTGAACGACCAAAGCGCCAATATCTCGGCCAACCGGGTGGAGCAGATCGGGGCCAATGCCTCGCTGAATGTTGCCGCGAACTCGATGGAGCGGGTCGGCGCGAACAAGAATATATCTGTCGGTGGCGGCGGCATGGGCCTGCTGAAAATGCTGATGCCATTGGTGCAGGCCGGTGGCAAATTCATGAAGAAAGGGGCCAATAAAGCAGGATCAGGGGCCGGTGTCGCGGGTTTTGCCGGGATCGTGGCCGGCGTGTCCGATTTGCCAAATGAACTGGCGGCCATTGCGATGAAGGGGCAATTCACCAGCTCTGGCGGCCATCGCAGCGCGGGTGGCGCGGATCAGCTGGGCAAGGGGGCCACCATGGCGCGGCTGTTGCAGATGATCATGCCATCCTCCGGGACGATGAACCTCACGGTTGAGAAATACAAAAAGGAAACCGTTGGTGCCGGATCAACCGAACAGGTGGGTCTGGCGAAAAACGTATTGGTGGGCAATGTTCTGTCAACCTCTGTGGGCAAGCTGATGCAGACCAAGGTGGGCGAAGATTACGATCTTGAAACAAAAAAATCCATTTTCAGCCGCACCCGCAAACATACGCTGCATGCCAAGGACAAGTTTGTGATCGGTGGCCCCGGTGGCACGATCATCATCGATAACAGCGGGATCACCATCAAAACCAAACATCTGAAAGTGAAATCCCCCAAGGTTGATTTCACATCCGGCGCGCCGGATCAGGTGGATGCCTTGAAATCAGACAAGCCGTTCGCGCAGGATTGTAAGGGAAAGTAAGCCATGGATCTGCCTGAATTTATTTCCCCTCCCCCTGAAAAAGAAGCGGTAGAGCTGGCGCTGGATGCACTGATTTTCGAGCCGTTGGAAACTGATGAAGTCAAACGTGTAGAGGCCAAAGACGAAGAGACACCACCGCTTAAGGCCTATCTGCTACTGGATGCCTCGATCAATCCTGACATCCCGGTCTGCGCTGAAGCCTTTTCAGAGCCGGCGCGTTGTCTGTTTGACGGCGCGGCTTTTGAGGATCTTGGCGACGTCGGGCCATGGCTGGTGGAATTGCGGCGTTACGGCGATGCATGGGACTGGTTCGTCGAAGACGGCTATGGCCAGAACTGGGGGATCATCATCCACAGCCGCCTGCCACTGATGCGCCTGAAAACGCAGATGAAAAAATTCATCAAGATTGAGGATGAAGACGGCGAGACCTATTTCTTCAAATACTACCGTCCGCAGCATTTGAATACATATCTGCCCACCTTTGACGATAGCCAGCGGAGCAGTTTCCTGCGTGGGCTCGACGCGATCTTTGCCGAGACCCATGGCGATCCCAAATTTTTGCAGCGCCATAAACTCCGCCCCGACGGCACATTGCAAAGCCGCCATGTTGATCTGATTGAAACTGGCATGCCGCTGCGGATACAGCCCCCCTCTGAGGAGGATGTTGCCCAATTGCTGGCCAAAGCCGCACAAGATCCCGCAACCGCCGGTTAAAAGGAACCCCTTCATGAGTAGCAAACCCCTTGCCATCCTCGGTATGATGCATGTTTGTCCCAAGGTTGCACCGGGCCCGCGGCCGCATGTCGGCGGGCCGGTGATCAGCGCCGGTCAAAGCCACGTCAAGTTCAATGGCATCCCTTGGGCCGTCGAAGGCGGCGCGGCGCTTTGTACCGGTTTGCCGGGACCTGATAAGCATAAAAAAGGGTCATCGAAGGTCAAAATCAACGGCAAGGGTGTGATGCGCATTGGCGACAGCACCGGCCACGGCGGCAAGATTGTCACGGGGGTGCCGGTGATCAAAGTGTGCTGATCACGGCTGATAAGACGACGCTTTCACAAAACCCGCTGAACATCGTGTACATATCTGCGGCTATGTTCCAAATCGCGATCAGGACGCAGAGCGCAACCAAGCAGGGGCGACATGTATAATCCCAAGGGCAACGGCAAAGAAAAGACAGTGCGCGAAGTGCAATTTGTCGAGACCGAACCGCCGGTCCATCTGCAGGGTATCGTGCACCGGTTTCTGAAGCTGAACACCCATGGTCCCTTGCCCGAGGACTATCGTTTTCACGCCCTGCCGGATGCCTGCACCTATATCGTCTTTGACCAGTTGAACCGCAACATTGCCGGGGTTTCCCGTCTTCGGGCACAGTCGGAAGAATTCAATCTGGGCCAGATGTTTCATTTCATTAACATCCGATTCCTTCCCGGTGTCTGGCAGGGAAATCCCGACCAGATGATCCATGGCATTGTCGATGCACCCTATACTGGTGATCTGCCACTGTTGGAGGTTAATCAAAAACTGTCCAAACAAGGTTTCGCAGACAGTCAGACCCTGCTTTGCGAATTGGTCGAGATGCTGATTGCGCAAAAGCTGGTTGCACCCAACCCAATCACCGAAAAAATATTCCAGCATCTGGATGATGTAATGAGCGTTGCGGATATGGCAGAACTGGCAAACCTGTCACCACGTCAGTTACAACGCACCCTCAAGCGCACCACCGGGTTTGCGCCACATGATTTCCTTAAGATACTGAGGTTACAGCAATCTTTGAACGGCAGTGACACCTGGTCCTATGCGGATCAAAGCCATTTCATCCACTCATTTCGAAAAGCGACAGGATATACACCGGGAAAATATGCCCGCAAATTTGATGTCTGAAATCTACAATACAGGGGGAGGGCCCCTTGGTATTTGGGTGTCATAGCGACACTCAAAATGGAGATTGAGATGAGTAAGATGAACGCGGTGGCCTGGTTTGATATCTACGTGGACGATCTGGATCGGGCTGTAGATTTTTACGAAACTGTGCTTGGTCAAAAGCTGGAAGCGATGGGTGATCCAACTGGTGAAACCCAGATGATGAGCTTTCCTGCCGATATGGGTGCTTATGGGGCCGCAGGAGCCTTGACCAAATCGCCCCATGCTTCCCCAGGGGTGGGCGGCACCATCATCTATTTCGCAACCCAAGATTGTGCAATTGAACAAGCACGGGTCGAGGCGGCTGGCGGCAAGGTGATCCGGCCAAAGTTCTCGATCGGGGAATACGGTTGGGTTGCGCTTTGTCAGGATACCGAAGGCAATATGTTCGGCCTGAACTCAATGCAGTGACAGCCGAATGGAAACAAGTACATGGGCGGTCCAACAGACCGCCCATGTCGCATTCCGGGCCATCATGCACTCTCTGCAACGGCGAAATTCGCCTGAGACAGCACCTTGATCGGAAACCAGGTCGTATCAGCAGCCAGCAACACCGGTGCGTTTCCCTCTCAACCAAAATCTGCGTTTTGGCTGGTACGATCATAAATGATCCGCCCACCCAGAAGGGTTGTTCTGACCTTTGCCTGATTAAGCTGATTCAGCGGGGCGGCTTCGATGTCACGGTCCAGAATGACCACATCGCCCATCATCCCCGCGCTAAGCCGACCCTTGCGGCTTTCATTGAACTCTACCCAGGCGTTGTCACGTGTATAGGCCGCGAGCGCCTGTCGCAGTGTGAGGCGGTCATCAACCCAGGGTGCAGGAAGATCTTTCCCAACCACGGCGGCATGTATTGATGGCAGCACGTCAATTGGAACCACTGGCCAGTCGGTGTTGAGGATCACTTTGGCCCCGGCTTCCAGAAGTCGCCGCATTGGATAGTTCCACCCCAGTTCTTCCGCACGCAGAATACTGTCTTCAGCGTCCCCAAAATCAAAGTATCCCCCACCCGGCCCATGTGGCGGCTGGATCGACGCTACAACGCCAAGTTCGGCAAAGCGCGGCAGATCGCTGGGCAAAAGGACCTCGATGTGTTCGATGCGGTGGCGACTGTCGCGGGGACCATTGGCACGACGTGCGGCTTCATACCCGTTAAGCACGCGATGCACGGCACCATCGCCAATCGAATGCACCGCAATTTGCAAATCCATCGCGTCGGCCTTGGTGCAGACCTCGTCAAAAAACGGTTGCGAAAACAGCGGATCGGCAAGGGTGCCAGTGTCGGTATAGGGACGTGTCATTACTGCCGTGCGCGACTCGATAACACCGTCCATGAACATCTTGACCCGATTGCTCCAGACCATATCGCCGGAATATTGGCTGCGCATATCTGCGGCCTCGCTCAGCCGGTCGATACTGTCAAAATTCTTGAAATGCATGGGCACTTCGGTACGTGCCGTAAGGCGGCCTTCGGCCTCAAGGGCGGCAAGCAATTCAAGCTGATAGAAATTGCCGTCCATGTTATGCAGGCCGGTGATCCCTTTGGATGCAATCTGTTTAAGTGAAAGTTCAATAAGGGTCTTGTCTGCTTCGCGCTCGGCAGCGGAGGGTGCGGGCACGGGGTTACTACCGGTTTCATACCCGGCAAGCTCGCGTGCACCACTGGCAGTGAGGCGTAGGACCGGGCCAAAAGCACCAACCTCGTTAAGTACACCGGTCGCCTTGCCATCTTCACCCATGACCACTTCGCAGCCGTCAGGCACATCGGCCCCGTCAAGAATGCCAGCCGCTTCCAGCGCTTTGGTGTTGGCCCAGACTGTATGGTGCCCGGCATGCATCGCAGCGAATGGACGGTCGCGCAGGATATCGTCCATGTGATGCCGGTCGGGTTCCGCACCGTCCATGCAGCCGTGGCTCATCCCGATGGCAAAGATGATCTTGTCTTCCGGCTGTGCCTTGGAGCGGGCGCGCACTGCCTCGGCGATTTTGTCTTTGCTGCGAATCCCGAAGAGTTTGACCCAGGTGGCCTCGACCGCACCTTGAAATAGATGCACATGGCTGTCGATAAACCCTGGCAGAACGGTGGCACCTTCTGCGTCAATCACTTCGGCTCCGGCGAGGTGCGGGGCCATGTCGGCAGTTGATCCGACAGCTGTGATAAGTCCGTCCGTAATGGCCAGAGCTTGCTGGTCGGGGCCGTTGAAAGTAATGAGGCGGCCATTCTGGATGACAATATCAGCCAATTTTTTCTCCTTTGGATTGGGCGTCGGTATTTCGGTAAACCAGCTGGAACCGGCCATCGACTTCGCGCAGCTCGGGCAGGACCGAAAGAAGCCTGTGTGTGAAGGGATGTTCTGGTCCGTTGAAAACCTTATGCGCGGAACCCTGTTCAACGATTTTTCCGTCGACCATTATGATGACCCTGTCAGCGATGTCTTCGACCACGCCGATATCGTGGCTGATGAAGATGTAGGACAACCCATGTTGGGTTTTGAGCCGGTCAAGCAAGTGCAACACCTGTTCCTGTACCGTCACATCAAGTGCTGAAACGGGTTCATCCAGCACTATGATATCGGGCCGGGCGACAAGGGCACGCGCGATGGCAACACGCTGTCGTTGCCCCCCCGAGAGTTGATGAGGCAAACGGTGGTGTAGCTCAGCTTCCAAGCCGCAGTCCTCCAGCGCTTGGTGCGAGCGTCGCAGCTTGTCCTTGCGCGAGAGGTCCGGGCTATGGCGAAGGCTTTCAGCAACAAGTTCGAGGACACGCATACGTGGATCCAGCGCCCCGATAGGATCTTGGAAAACGATCTGGATGCCACGTGTTTTCTGTCGATGCTCCGTGCGTTTCAGCCCGGAGATCACTGTATCCCCAAGGCGGATTTCACCAGCATTCAAGGGCGTCAGCCCAAGGATCGTCCGTCCAAGGGTCGTCTTGCCGGAACCGGACGCGCCAATGATTGCAAGTGTTTCACCCCGGTGCAGATCAAAACTTACATGATCAAGCGCACGGGTAGCGGGCGCGGTTTGCCAAGGCAATTTGCCCCACGTGCGGAATTCGACAACCGCATCGCGCACCTTGAGCAAGATTTCGCGCTGGGTGTTGTTTTCTGGCTTTGCTGTCCCTTGCGGAACAGCAGCAAGCAACGCTTTGGTCTTGTCGTGTTGCGGATTGAAAAGCACCTCTTCAAAGCTGCCCTGTTCGATGACGCGGGCCTTGTCCATCACGGTCACCGTGTCGGCCCGATGCGCAACAAGTCCAAGGTCATGACTGATGAAAAGCACTGACACACCAAACTCGGCAGTGACCTCCTTCAGGATCTCCATCACATTAGCCTGAACAATCGTATCCAACGCGGTGGTGGGCTCATCAGCAATAAGCAGTCGCGGGCCAGGCAGAAGGGTAGAGGCAATCATGATCCGCTGGCGCATCCCGCCTGAGAATTCATGTGGATATTGATCAAGCGCCCGTTGTGGATTGGGAATGCCAACGCGATCAAGAAACTTTGCCGCCTTGTCACGTGCGGTGGCCTTGTCGGTACCGCTATGCAGACGCAAGGCTTCGGTCATCTGCTGTCCGATACGCAGCGCCGGATTGAGCGAACTCAGCGGGTCCTGAAAGATCATGCCGATCTGATTGCCCCGGATCTTACGCAGCGCGGCGGCGGGTAATCGGGCAATATCCTGCCCATCAAACTGAATTTCGCCCTGCGCCACGCGCCCACCCGGAGGCAACAGCCCCAGAACAGAGCGTGCGAGCATGGTTTTGCCAGAACCGGATTCGCCAACGATGGCATGAAACTCTCCCTGAGCAATCGAAAGGTTGACGGCTTCGACCACTGTTTGATTGCTGCGGCCAATTGCAACGGAGAGGTTTTTGATACGACAGACCGGTGTGCTTGTATTGTTCATCGTTCGCCCTCCATCCATGGGTCAAGCCAATCGCGCAATGCGTCGCCCAAAAGGTTGATGCCAAGAAGCGCAAGGAAAATGGCAAATCCGGGGAAGAGCACGAGCCAGGGCGCTTGACCCATCAGGCCACGCCCGTCCGCGAGCATGCCGCCCCAACTAGGGTAAGGGGCCTGAACGCCAAGCCCCAGAAAGCTGAGCGCACTTTCCGCGAGGATCGCAAAGGCCAAGGTAGATGTCCCCAACACCACGAGGGAAGACATGCAATTAGGCAGAATATGACGGAGAATGGTGAAGGTTTCGCTGTTACCCATCGCGCGACTTGCCTCAACGAACTCCTGCTCGCGCAAAGACAGGACAAGCGAGCGCACCACACGAATGAAAATGGTCGAGAAAGACACGCCCAGCGTGATGATCATCGGCAGGATGCCTGCACCGACGATGCTGATCAGTGCGAGGGCCAGTAAGAGCCCCGGAAAGGCCATCAAGGTATCCGTGAGAACACCAATAATTCGGTCGGTCCAGCCGCCAAAAAAACCCGCGATGGCCCCAAGCGTTCCGCCGATCAGAATAGCAACAATGACCGTGCCAAGTGCCGACATAAGGCTCACCGATGCACCGACCAGCACGCGTGAAAGCACATCACGGCCGAAATCATCGGTCCCGAAAGGGTGAAGCACTGTCGGCGGTGCCAGAAAGGCAGAATAATCAATATGCAGGGGATCAGCCGGCGGTGCCAGAAGGCCGACCAAGGCTGCGATAACAACAGCGAAAACGAGCAAAGCACCTATTAGCAGGTTGAACCTGAGCATCATCATGTCCTTCATAGTTTTACGCGTGGGTCGAACAGCGGGTAGAGAAGATCAGTGATCAAATTGACCAATACGTAAATAACAGCGACCACCAGCAGGATGCCCTGAACCATGGGATAATCACGGGAGGAAATTGCATCGATCGTGAGGCGACCCAGACCGGGCAGTGTGAACACCGTTTCGATCACGGCGGCCCCCCCAAGCAATGAGCCGATAATCATGCCGAGGATTGTCAGGGTCGGTGCGAAAGCATTGGGGAAGGCGTGCCGCGACAGCACCGCAGCCTCCGAAAGCCCTTTGGCGCGGGCGTGGGTGATATAATCGCGGCGCATGATTTCGATGGTAGAGGCACGCGCCATGCGCAGGACACCGCCCACTTCTCCCAGCACAAGCGCTGCTACGGGCATGATGAGATAGACTGCGCCACGTGAAAAGTCCTCAAACAGCGAGACATAGCCGACAGCAGGCAGCCACCCCAATTCGATCCCGAAAATTAGTATGAGGGTAAGACCAATCCAGAAGGACGGGACCGACATGGCAGCGATGGTCGAAACCACGATAATATTGTCGGTCAGCCGGTTTTGCCGCCAAGCGGCGATCATGCCGGCAGGCACCGCAATCAGCGTCGTGAACAGCACTGCGATAAGGATAACCTGTGCAGTAACAGCAAACCGGTCAAGGATGGTATCCAGAACCGGTGCTTGGTTCATGATGGACACGCCAAAATCGCCTTGGAAGATCTTGCCGATCCAAGCAAAGAATTGTTCTGGAATTGAGCGGTCGAGCCCGAGCTCGCGGCGGACCTCTTCAAGGCGTCCAATGTTCTGAATGTCACCAACCAGAACCGCAGCCGGGTCTCCGGGAACGAGCCTAATAAAGAAGAACACCAGAATTGTGACGAGGAACAATGTGGGTATGGCGGCGAGAATCCTGAAGGTGGTATATCTCAACATATGCCTGTGTTCTCTTGCTGGAAGTTAGGAGGGTCTGGCGGGCGATGGTCCGTCCCGCCAGACGTGGCGATTTTCAGATGTGGTTACTCGGTAAGCCAAGTCCCCCAGAGGCGCGGCTTGTTGCCGGGCCAGATTTCATATCCCTCCAGCGCGGAGTTCACAGCGGCTGAGTTGACCGAATTAAACAGATTGAGTGTTGGCGCTTCGGCGATCATCTTGCTGTGGATCGTGTCGAAAATCGCCTGACGTTTGGCGGGGTCAACCTCGGCAGCAGCTTTGAAAGTCATGCCGTAAATTTCCTTGTCATGCCATTGGTAGGCCGGGCTCTCTTCACGTGGACCGATAATCGACCAATAGTTCATGACCGGGTCGGTCCGGGCAGAATATCCAAAGGATGAGATCTGGAAATTGCCATTGAAGTAATTGTCCAGATGCGCGGGCCATTCGAGTACCTCAAGGTCGGCCTTGATTCCAGCCTCGCCCAACATTGCCTGAATGATCACAGCGGTCTGATAGAAAACATCATACCGGCGGCTTGTCTGGATCTTGAGCGGAGTTCCATCGTAATTTGCCGCCGCGAGCAGCTCCTTCACTTTATCCAGATCGCGCGTGTAACCGCCTTTCTGGACCTCCCCGTGATATACACTTTGGCTTGAGAATGGGGCCGCGTTATATCCTGACGCACCGCGTGTCACTGCCAGAGCAAGACCATTAAAATCGATGGCATGCGCAACAGCCAGACGCATGTTGCGGTCCTTCATCACCGGATCAGTGACGTTGAGCAAAAGCGCGCTCCACTCCAGACCCGGGCCTGACTGGACCTCGACGTTTTCAGCGGTTTTGAGCTCCGTCTCTTGTGTCGCGTTGATATCTGTCACGACATGCAATTCACCACTGCGCAGCCCGGCCATAGCCGTAGCAATCTCGGGGACAGTCAAAAACTCGACGCTATCGAGATAGGCGATACGCGCACCCGCAAAACCGGATTTCTCACCGGGGGCAGGGGAGTATTCAGGGTTTTTAGAAAGGGTGACGGACACGCCTTTTTTCCATTCACCAAGTTTGAACGGGCCAGTGCCGATGGGAGTGCTCCACGTGCCATCCGCACCGACACTGTCAGAATGTGCGATTGCCGTCATGCACTGAAAGTTCGCCATTTGAGCAAGGAACAATCCCGAAGGAATGTTCAGGCGGAACACCACTGTTTGCGGATCAGGCGTTTCAATCGCTTCAATCTTCAGCGCTTCGGAACCATCATACCAATAGGTACAGCCCCATCCGGTTTCCGGGTCCAGCCAGCGGTCCCAGCTCCATTTGACATCGGCACTGGTCAGGGGTGCACCGTTGTGGAAAGTGACACCTTCGCGCAGTTTGAAGGTGTAAGTCTTGCCTTCATCGCTGATTTCCCAGCTTTCAGCCAACATGGGCTGTACTTCGAGGTTATCATCATAGGCGACAAGGGCTTCGAAGATATGGTGCAGGATCATATCGGTGCCACTATCACGGGCGACGCCGGGCTGCGTTCCCAATATATCAGAGCCGATCACGACTTTTGCGGTACCGCCCATCTTGGGAGCATCAGCCAGAACTGCCGAGGCAGAAAGCCCCGCAACCAGAGCTGAGGCCAATCTTAGATGTTTCATGGTTTCGTTTCCTCTGTTGGTGAAGCCGGGGCTGCTCCGGCATTAGTTTTTTGTTGTCAGCCTGTAAGTCTCCGAATGGGTTTGGGCATAAGGGGTCGCCACAACGGTTATGCTGCGCTCTGTCACATCCATGACGATGCTGGCGACCGTCGCGCTTGATTCACCGCCAACGCCGGTGGTGGGGGGGCTGTTGACAGAGGCAGGCGAGCCAAAATCATCAGCCAGCGCGTCAAGCATGGACTGAACGGTAATCTGCCCATGTTCCTTGGACAGCGCATCACGCACCCGGTCGTCGCGATAAAGACTATCCGCAGAGATCCCGAGACCTGTGTCGAACACACGGGCGCGTCCGGCGGGGGAAATGAAGTGGTTGGCATGTACAAGCAGGCCGTTTTCCGGCTTGAGCCAGTAATATTCCCGCGGGGTGGTTTCCAGATCGATCCCGATACCGATCGCATCGGACAACATGATGTTGTTTGAGAAACTACGCGGCGCGTTCATCATTTTTTCTGCCGCCTCTGCCAACAGCCGCGACGATAGAACCTGACGACGGACAAAAGGCGAGGGCACACCGTTACGCGGGCGATTGCGGTCGGTATCATGGTCACAGTGCAGGAAATTCGCGGTAAGCGCGATGCCGTGCTCGTTTAGCCCACATCGGGCCAAAGTCCCCGCTTCGAACAGGTTCAGTGTAGCCGGGCCGTTGCTGGGATGGCGCTGAACGATCACGACGGAGTTCTTGCAATCATCGCGCCAGTCCCAGTTCTGACCGTGGATAAGATGGCCGTTCGCCGTTGCCCCCGGCAGGGCGATGGCCCCGGTACAACCGTCATCCAGCGTGCTCGGCGGTCTGGGCGCGCCATAGATGATATCCGTGCGCGCATTGACGACCATAACCTCCTCGGGCTTAACCCCCGCGCCCTTGGCGATGGCGCGCAGCTCTGTGGCCTGATCGGCATCGAAACCTTCGAGCTGGCTGATGAAGGCGGACGCACGGGCTAACGCCTCGTCCCAGGTGAGGCCAACCCGCTTGAACACGGGGCGGTAGATATTGAGGCTTTCATGAATGCGGTCCATCGCCTTCTTGCCGTAATCACGACCGATGGCCTCGGGATCACCCTCAACTTCGAAGTAAGGGAAGCTGACAGGCGCGTTCATGGCTTGACCTCAGCATTCAGGATGTCGGCAAAGAAACTCTGAACGGTAGGAACAATGCCATCCTGATCGTGATCCACACCATCAACGAGATCAAAGCGCACGGAACAGCCCGCTTTCTCCAGCGAGGTGGCGAGGCTGCGCAGGCGTTCAATGCGAGTGCGGCCCGTGTCGTTGATACCCGGCACCCAATACATCGTTTCATTCGGTGTAAGCGTGATTTCCCAAGTGTCGGTATCGGCAGAGCCGACAACACATTGCACCGGCACATGTGCAATACCATCTGGGTTGATTGGCCCACCCAGAAATTCGGCCATGCCTTTGAGACCAAGAGGATAATCTAGTGTCGCATCGCAGAGCGTCACAACGCCCGGCGCACCGATAGAGGCGCCAAGTAGCCGCTCGGGATGGGCATAAAGGAAGCGATGAGTGAAATGCCCGCCGCCCGAGAACCCGTGCAACAAGAACTTGCTTGATCTGAGCCGGTAGCGCGCGGCGACTTCGTCAACCATCGATAAGAGCGCCAGATCAAAGCGGATATCGCCCATTTTGAGCAATTTGTAGTTCTCGCTGTCACCGACGAAAAACAGGTTCCAGGGAAAGAGTGGTGCCAGAACGATGGCCTGATGCTGCTTGGCGAAATCCGAGAAGTTGTCGCGATAATGAGCCGGCCAACGCTCTGTACCGTGGCAAAGCACGATCAATGGATAGGTCTGGTCACCATCCGGGTCGTAGTCTGTCGGAACATAGAGGCAATAACTCAGCCGTGTGTCGCTTTGCAGTGCGAAAAAGGGGGTCGGGCCCTTGTCATAATATCCGATCCGATAGGGCGCGTCGTCGGGTCTTGCAGGGTCTGTCATCCGATTTCCTCAAGCTAATGTATTTTTTACTACAAAGTACGAAATATGTTGTCCATAACAAAAATGCACTTTGTAAGAAAAAACACACTTGAGAAAATTCAGGGTGTCCGCTATCCCCGTGCTATGACTTCTTTAACGTTACATGACGGGACGCCCTCCAGACTCCAAAGGGAAATTGCCGTGCAGGTTATTGATTTAGCACGGGAAAATGGATTGCGCATTGGTGCGCCGCTTAAGGAATCGGTGCTGGCGCAGGAGTTTTCGGTGTCGCGCACGCCGGTGCGTGCAGCTTTGCGTTACCTGACCGAAATCGGAGCCGTGAAGCATATTCCGCAGCGCGGTTACTTTCTTGATCAGGAGGTCACAGCGCTTCCTGAAATCGAGGTGGATGCGGCGGAAACAACTGTACGCAGCGTGTATAATCAGATCGTCGACGCATATTTCAGCGGAGAATTGTCTGATCGGGTGAGCGTCGCCGAGTTGATGCGCCGTTTCGATATTGATCGCCAGCCCCTACAGGAAGCTTTGTCGCGCTTGTCTGCAGAAGGTTTTATGCGACCCAACCCAGGTTATGGTTGGGTTTTTGTACCACTCAAGAAGTCTCGCGAGGCCGATACGGAAGACATGCACCGTTTTCGCTTGGTCCTTGAGCCTGCCTTGTTGCTGGAACCCGCTTTTGAGGCCGATTCTGGACAGATTGCGATGATGCGGGCCAAACAGGTGGCCCTTATTGAAAAACTGGGAACGGATTTCGACGTGGCCGAAGTTTTCGAAGCCAATGAGGAGTTGCATGTCAATCTCACCTCCTATTGTGGCAGCAGATACTTCATCAATGCGCTGGATTTTCCGACCCCGTCAGGCCGTCTGGACGAATACAGGCACTATCAGGATCGCGAGCGTATTCGGCAGGCCTGCGAGGAACATATTGCCATATTAGACGCCGTTTCGGCTGGAGAGATGCAGCGGGCGTCCAACCTTATGCGTGAGCATATTCTGTCTGCCCAGCCGAAAAACGATTGACGCGAAAAGCGCAAACTGGGCCCCAATGGAAAAGTCGAGATGACCAGAACCAAACGAATGGCGAGTACTTCGCTGCAAACAAGCTTGGCCGAAAACCCCGCTGAATTGCCGAACACACGTGAGATTGATCCTGAAAACACTACTGGCTTTGCCGACCTGGTGATCACCGGGGCCAGGATTTTCACGCTTGAACCAGCGACACCATGGGCAAGTGCTATCGCCTTAAAAGGGGAGAAGATCGTTTATGTCGGTGATGATGACGGGGCCACCGCTCTGATCGGCGCAGATACGCGTCACATATTGCTTTCGTCGGACGTGATCCTGCCGGCATTTATCGATTCCCACACACATCCTGTCACGGCCACGCAGACCGGGCCGATACTCGAACTTCCACCAGGGGCAGCACCACACGAAATTATCGAAGCGGTGGCGAACTACGCGAAGGCGCATCCAGAGCTCTCTTGTATCAAGGGTCGTGCGTGGGACATTGATGCTTTTGGTCTTGAGGGGCCGAATAAGGAACTTCTGGATCAGGCCGTATCTGACCGACCGGTTTTGCTCCTCGATTCCTCAGGTCACAGCCAGTGGTTGAATTCGAAAGCCCTTGAGCAGATGAACGTCAGCGCAGCAACGCCTGACCCAGTGCCCAACGTGTCTGTCTTCGTGCGAGATAGTGACGGCAGTCCAACAGGGTGGGCAAAGGAAGCCGCGCTGTGGTTTCACACAGAACAATTGGATATTCCTACCAAGCTGGATGGTGAAAACCTCCTTGGGTTTCTGACCTATCTACGGGCACTTGGAGTGACCTCAGTCTATGACGCGGGAATTGAACTGCTGGATGTGGCGATCCGAAACGACGAAGCCTATGAGATCCTGTCTCGGTTCGACCGAGAAGGGCGGCTGCCAATACGTTACTTTGGCAGTCTTGTCGTCCACAGCCCGGTCCAACTGGCCGGTGCCGTCGATGAATTTAAGCGACTTCGGGAAAGATACAGTGGCCATCGACTGAAGTTCAATTCGGTGAAACTGTTTTTGGACGGTGTGAGCGAAATTGGAACGGCGCGACTTCTGGCACCCTATGAAGGGCAGCCTGACAACTACGGGCTTACGACCATCAGTCGTGAAGAACTCGATGGTTTGCTTGCTGAATTGCATGCAGAACAGATCGATTTCCATGTCCATACCATTGGCGATGGCGCTGTCCGGCTTGTTCTTGATGCCGTTGAGGCGCTGCGCGAACGTGTGGGTGAGCCGGCAACTCAGATCACGATGGCCCATGTCGAACTCGTTGATCCTGCGGATATGCACCGGTTCAAGTCGTTGGGAATTTACGTCAACCATACACCACATTGGAACGGTGGATATTTTCGCGGGCAGGAACGTACACTTGGCCCGGAAAGAGCCAAACGTACCAATCAACTTGCGAGCCTTATCGCAACGGGTGCAGTGGTTGCCTTGTCCAGCGACATTACCGAAGGCCCTGAGTGGGAAACCGACCGTGCCAATCCTTACTTAGGTATCCATATCGGACATAATAGACGCGAACCCGGCACCGCCCTTGACGCCGCGGCTTTCCCCCCAGTGGATGAAAAGGCAGATCTTGTCGATCTTCTCGCCGGGTACACAATCAACGGTGCCATGCAGCTTCGTGTCGATGATGACCTAGGGTCGCTGACGGTGGGCAAGATCGCTGATTTTCAAATTCTCGACAAAGACATCTTTGAAGTACCAGCTGATGAGATTTACAAAGTTTACCCCAAAGCCGTCTTTATGGATGGCCAGCTTGTAGCGGGATCTTTGGCAGGTGCGGAATGAAAATCGGGGCGATAGGGCGTTGTTGCAGCGATTGGCTCACAGCTAAGATAAGCGTGGTTTAAGCGGATGATGTCTAAACCGACTTCAAAGTAGCGCGCGCCCCCACAGCAAGTTTGTAAATGCCATTCAGAAATGTCACTGGTTGCGCAAAGCAGGGATGTCACCACGAGCGCTGACGGTAGCAAGGCTTGGCAGCCCGGAGACGTCAAATATCGCAGG